>JAQGKG010000112.1 GCA_028290245.1 Devosia sp.
ATGATCGGCAGGTTGATCAGCGTCATGATGATGGTCAGGCCCTGCAGCGTATCGAGCAGGCGCAGGTCGCGGAAAATCAGGTAGATCGGGATCAGTACGCCTACAGCGGGCATCATCTTGGTGGAGAGCATCCACATCAAGACATCCTTGGTGCGCTTGGTCGGCGCGAAGGCCATGGCCCAGGCAGCTGGAATGCCGATGACAAGGCCCAACAGCGTTGAGCCGACCGAGACCACGATCGAATTGAAGGCGTGCTTGAAGTAATCCGAGCGATCCTGCACGGCGCCGAAGTTTTCCAGCGTGAAGTTTTGGGGGAAGAAGGTGGGGGTCGAGGCAATGGCCTCGGCCTCGGTCTTGAAGGCGGTCAGAACTACCCAAAGGATGGGCGAGAACAGGATGAGGGCGATGGCCCATGCGGCGATGGTGAAGCCGATCTTGGTCTGGACGGAGACGTTGCGTGCCATGATGGTTCCTCAAGCGTCCAGGTTTTTGCCGACGGCGCGCATCAGGAAGAATGCGACCACGTTGGCGATGACGACGGCGACGACACCACCGGCCGAGCCGGCGCCGATGTCGTTACTGAGAATGCCGGTGCGGAACACCAGAAAAGCGATGTTGGTCGAGGCATAGCCTGGGCCGCCGCCGGTGGTGACGCGGATTTCAGCGAAGATGCCGAGCAGGAAGATGGTCTGGATCAGGATCACGATGGTGATCGAGCGGGCCATGTGCGGCAGGATTATATAATAGAAGCGGTTGATGGCATTGGCGCCATCCATCTCGGCGGCCTCGCGCTGCTCCTCGGAGAGCGACTGCAGTGCCGTCAGCAGGATCAGCGTGGCGAAGGGCAGCCACTGCCAGGCGACGATGACGATGACCGAAAACAGCGGATACTGGTTGAACCAGTCGACCGGCTGCAGGCCAAAGGCCTTCCACAGATGTCCGAGCATGCCGTAGCCGGGATGCATGAAGCCGTTCTTCCAGATCAATGCGGCCACCGGGGGCATGACGAAGAAGGGCGAGATGACGATGATGCGCAGGATGCCCTGGCCCCACAGCGGCTGATCGAGCAGCAGCGCAAGGAAGGTGCCGCCGACCACGGTGATGATCAGCACGCCACCGACGAGGATTAGGGTGTTGACCAGCGACTGGGTAAAGCTGGCGTCGCCGATGACATAGAGATAGTTCGCCCAGCCAGCGAAGCCGGTCATCATCGGGTTGATCAGGCTGTAGTTCTGAAACGAGAACCACAGGGTCATGACCAGTGGCACGATCATCCAGATCAGAAGCACGATGACGGCCGGGGCCATCATGATGCGCGAGAGGTTGCGGGTCTGTGCGGTCGCCATCTAATACCCCGGTGGTTTTGTTTGCCGGATGATCGTTACAACCACCGGACCTTCCTCGGACTTGATCCGAGGGTCATTCGCAACACGTGCCGGGCTGACATTGCCCTTCGGATCAAATTCGAGGGAAGCACGGTGAGCGTGGAGGCATTTTCGAAGAACCGCCCGGTCTCCAGAGGGGACCTTTGACCGGGCGGGTCGTCTTCGGGAGAAGACTTACTTGATGTAACCGGCGCGAGTCATGTCGCGGGTTACTGCGTCCTGGGCCTGGGCGAGGGCGTCGTCAGCCGACATCTGACCGGCAAGGGCTGCCGAGAACAGTTGGCCGACATTGGTGCCCATGCCGGCAAATTCCGGGATGGCGACGAACTGGATGCCGACATAGGGGACCGGCTGCACGGTGGGCTTGGTGGGGTCGGCCGAGTTGATCGAGTCCAGCGTCATCTTGGCGAAAGGAGCGGCAGCCTGGTATTCCGCATTTTCATAGAGCGAGGTGCGGGTGCCGGGGGGAACGTTAGCCCAGCCTTCGGCTGCAGCGACGGTTGCCAGGTAGTCCTTGTTGGTTGCCCAATCGATGAACTTCTCGGCGGCTTCGGCATTCTGGCTGCTTGCAGGAATGGCCAGCGACCATGCCCAGAGCCAGTTGCCGCGCTTGCCCAGACCATTGTCGGGAGCCAGGGCGAAACCGACCTGATCAGCGACGGTTGAGTCAGTTGGGTTGGTCACGAAGGATGCGGCGACGGTAGCGTCGATCCACATGCCGCATTTGCCCTGCTGGAACAGCGTCAGGTTTTCGTTGAAGCCGTTGGACGAAGCACCGGCCGGACCAGCGTCAGTCATCAGCGACAGATAGGTGTCGAGCGTCGACTTCCATTCTGGTGTGTTGAACTGTGGCGTCCACTTCTCGTCGAACCAGCGGGCGCCGAAGGAGTTGGACATGGCGGTCAGGAAAGCCATGTTCTCGCCCCAGCCGGCCTTGCCGCGCAGGCAGATGCCGTTGATGTCGGCGGTGCGGTCGGTCATGGCGCGAGCGGCTTCACCGATGAACTCCCAGGTGGGAGCTTCCGGCATGGTCAGGCCAGCCTTTTCCATCAGGTCCTTGCGGTACATGATAAACGAGCTTTCGCCGTAGAACGGGGCTGCATAGAGCTTGCCGTCGAGCGACAGGCCCGAACGGATCGCCGGCAGAATGTCATCGACGTCATAGGCGGGATCGGCGGAAAGAGCGTCGAGCGGCGCCAACCAGCCCTGCTTGGCCCAGATCGGGGCTTCGTAGGTGCCGATGGTCATCACGTCGTACTGGCCACCATTGGTGGCGATATCGGTGGTGACGTTCTGGCGCAGGGTGTTTTCTTCGAGCACGACCCAGTTGAGTTCGATGCCGGTCTCTTCGGTGAAAGCCGAGGATAGGCCCTGCATGCGGACCATGTCGCCATTGTTGACGGTTGCGATGGTGAGCGTCTGCGCCGAGGCGGAGGCCGCCAGCGCAAGGGTGAGCGCGCCCACGAGGGTTAACAGTTTCATAGAATTCCTCCCAGTTATCGATACGGGCATTTGTCCCGGCGATGGGCAAATGTTCACGACATATGCAGAGGAGTCAAGTGTACCATGCGTCTATCGACTGACGTACGTACGCCAGATAGGGTGGTTTAATGGGGTTTAGTGTTGTTGGATCAACAGTTTATCAGAGGTCGAGCAGGCCTTCGGCGGTGCGCTCGTCTGTTATCAAACCATTCACCAGGCGACGGTTAAGCGTCGCGCGAATGCCGGGCAATTTGCGTTTGCCCATGGCGATTGCCACGACAAGCGAGCTTTCCCGCGAGGGTAGCGGGGCCGATGCGACACGATCGTTGATGATGCCATCGACCAGCTTGCCATCGGCATCGAAGCTCCAGCCGCAAATTTCGCCGACAGCGCCAGCCTTTTGCAGGGCCTTGAGCTCGGCGTCGGTGATGAAGCCGTCGAGGTAGAGGGGCGCGTCGGCGCCGATGTGGCCGACGCCGACAAAGGTGACATTGGCCTTGGCAGCGAGAATCAGGGTTTCGCGAATCATTGGCTGGGCGTGCAGCAGTTCGCGCTCGCGGGCCGATGAGGCGATGACCGGCAGCGGCATGGGAAAGCTGCGGGCCTTGACCGTGTCGGCCATGTTGAAAATGACGTTGTAGTAAGCAGCCGAGCCGTCGGGCGCGATATTGCCGGTGAGCGAAACGACCTTGTGGTGCGCCGCTTCCATCGGGGTCAGTTGCTCCACGGCGGCCTTGAGCGTGCGGCCGGTGCCGACCGCCATGACGATGGGGTCGGGGCGCTTGAGCCAGCGTTCGATTTCGGCGGCGGTGGCTTCGGCGAGGCCGATGGTGGTGGAATCACTGGCCGGATCGGACGGGACGATCTCGACCAGATCGAGAGCGAAGCGCGATTTAAGGCGGCTGGCCAGGTCCATGCAGCGACCGATCGGGTGATCGAGGCGGACCTTGATCAGGCCTTCACTGACCGAAAGCGAGACCAGGCGCTGGGCGGACTGGCGCGAAATGCCCAGTTTGGAGGCGATTTCTTCCTGGGTATTGCCGGCGACATAGTAGAGCCATCCGGCACGGGCGGCGTCGTCCAGACGATTGATCGACGTATCTATTCGCTGCGCCATGGCCCGCCCTGCAATTTGGCGGGATTATTCTGCCATGCCGCGCCGGGCCGCAAGACGTTTATATGTCAGTCGTTTGACGCAGGCCGCAGTGCAAGTTGGCTGAGGGCGGCGCGAATGTCGCGTTCGGTATCCTTGAGGTGGGAGCGCATGGCATCGGCGGCCGAGCGGCTATTGCCATCCTTGATGCAGTCGAGGATGCGCTGATGCGCCAGAACGGTGTCATGCAGCGTATGGCCGCGCTGTTCATGGCCGCGGCGGCTGATGAAGAAGCCTTCGCGCAGCGGGACCGACATGGCCTCGAACAGGAAACCTAGCACGCGATTGCCGCTGGCGAGGGCGACTGCCTCGTGGAAGCCGACGTCGTGGGTGTGAAAACCGAGCTCCTGCTCATGGGACAAAGCCGCGCCGGGTTCACCGACAGTGTCGCGCATGCCCTGCAGTTCGCTCTCGATGGCGGCAATGCCAGCACGGGTGGCGCGCTTGGCAGCGAGGGTGGCTGATTGGACTTCGAGCGACAGCCGAACCTCGATCAGGTCGAACAGGCCCTTGGGGTCGTAGCGGATAATCGAGGTGAGGAAGTCGGCGAAAGCGGCGCCGTCCGGTTCGCGGACCACTGCCTTGCGGCCGCGGGCGATGGCGAGCAGGCCGCGGCCCTCCAGCAGCTTGACCGCCTCGCGGATAGTCAGGCGGCTCACGCCATAGCGCGTAGCCAAATCGGCCTCGCTGGGGAGACTGATACCCGGGCTCATCTCGGTTAGAATAATACGCGCCAAAGCCTCGGCCACAGCCATGGCGGCAGTGGGTTGGTCGAGGCGCAGGTCCCCCGCAGATATAGTCACGCTTCCTCCAAGGTATCTGATACCTTTGCCGTGCCAGCGTCGCTTTGCGATCGTTTACCGGGCACGTACCTCAACGGGTACTTGTATGGTAACGAGCGATTGAGTAGGCCGCAATCGCCCGTAAACCGGCGTTATCCTTAATATTCGATCGTCGAATATAATCAAGTAGGTCAGAGAATCGTCTTTACAGGTCGTATCTGATTATCTAGGTTCCGGCCCGTGGGCTTGGGAGGGCCCGGGCGGCAGCAGCCGTCAAGCAGGAGGACTTCATGCAAGACAGACTAGCCATACGCCTTCGGGTGGACGCTGGAACGCGCATGTTCACCCAGGCTTCTCCCCTGACGACCATCTACAGCTTCTGAACTCGAATACAAAAGGGAGTCGAGACGTGAAGATTATCAAGACGCTTGCCACCGTGCTGGCTGTTGGCGCAATGGCGCTGACTGCTTCCACCGCAGTCTTTGCCCAGGACAAGGGCGCTATCGGCATTGCAATGCCGACCCAGTCGTCGCTGCGTTGGATCTCGGACGGCAATGAGCTGAAGACCGCTCTCGAAGCCAAGGGCTACACCGTTGATCTGCAGTTCGCAGAAGACGACGTGCCGAACCAGCTCGCACAGATCGAAAACATGGTCACCAAGGGCGTCAAGGCTCTCGTGATCGGTTCGATCGACGGCACCACGCTGTCGAGCGTGCTGCAGCAGGCTGCCGATGCCGGCATCAAGGTCGTCGCTTATGACCGCCTGATCCGCGAAACCGCAAACGTTGACCTCTACACCACTTTCGACAACTTCCAGGTCGGCGTGCTGCAGGCCAACTCGATCCTCAAGGGTCTTGGCTATCCTGAGAAGGCCGGCCCGTTCAATATCGAACTGTTCGGCGGTTCGCCGGATGATAACAACGCCTTCTTCTTCTATGATGGCGCAATGAGCGTGTTCCAGCCGCTGATCGACAAGGGTGACCTGGTCGTGAAGTCCGGCCAAGTTGGCATGGATACCGTTGGTACCCTGCGTTGGGACGGTGCTGTTGCACAGGCCCGCATGGACAACATCCTGTCCGCAAACTACTCGGACGGTTCGCGCGTTGACGCCGTTCTCTCGCCATATGATGGCCTGAGCCGCGGTATCATCTCGTCGCTCCGTGGCGTTGGTTACGGTGCAGCCGATCTGGCTTGGCCAATCATCTCCGGCCAGGATGCCGAAGCACCGTCCGTCAAGGCAATCATTGCCGGCGAACAGTATTCGACCATCTACAAGGACACTCGCGAACTGGCCAAGACCACTGCCGACCTCGTCGACACGCTGGTTTCGGGCGGCACGCCTGAAGGCCTCGACACCACCACCTATAACAATGGTGTCAAGGTTGTGCCTTCGATCCTGCTGACTCCATATGAAGTCGATGCTTCGAACTACCAGGCCCTGGTCATCGACTCGGGTTACCTGAAGCCAGAAGAAATCCAGTAAATACTGGTTACTTGACCAAATGGGGCTCCGCGGCAACGCGGGGCCCTTTTCTAAATTTGTCGTGAGACCTCACGGTGAGCTTGTAGACAGGCGCTGTCTGGCATAGAGCCCGATATCCGGCCTCGTGGTTCGTGCTCGACGAGCTCTGCAGGCTCACCATGAGGTCTACCCAATGACAGGGCCAGCATGAGCAACACCATTCTGGAGATGCGTAGCATCACCAAGACATTCCCCGGCGTGAAAGCGCTGTCGGACGTCAATCTCGACGTGCGGGAAGCCGAAATCCACGCCATCGTGGGCGAGAACGGCGCCGGCAAGTCCACCCTGATGAAGGTGCTGAGCGGGGTTTATCCCTCCGGCACTTATGACGGCGAGATCGTCTACAAGGGCGAAGTCCAGCAGTTCAAGTCGATCCGCGACAGCGAGCACAAGGGCATCGTCATCATCCATCAGGAGCTGGCGCTGGTGCCGCTGCTGTCGATTGCGGAAAACATTTTTCTCGGCAACGAACAGGCCAAGAATGGAGTGATCGACTGGGACGAGACCCGTGACGGCGCACGCAAGCTGCTCGGCATGGTCGGCCTGACCGAAGATCCCGATACGCTGGTGACCAATATTGGCGTTGGCAAGCAGCAGCTGGTAGAAATCGCCAAGGCGCTGTCCAAGGAAGTGAAGCTGCTCATTCTCGATGAGCCGACTGCATCACTGTCTGAAAAAGATAGCGCGGCCTTGCTCGACCTGCTGATGGAATTCCGCAGCCAGGGCATTACCTCGATCCTGATCAGCCACAAGCTGAACGAAATCGCCAAAGTTGCCGACCGTATCACGGTGATCCGTGACGGGCACAGCATCGAGACGCTGAACAAGGAAGACATCACCGAAGACCGCATCATCACGTTGATGGTGGGCCGTTCGCTGGATGATCGATACCCAAACCGCGAGCCCAACATCGGCGACGTGGTATTCGAGGTGAGGGACTGGTCGGTGTATCACCAGCTGCACCGCGAGCGTCAGGTCATCAAGAATATCAGCATCAATATCCGCAAGGGTGAAGTGGTCGGCATTGCCGGACTGATGGGCTCGGGCCGCACCGAATTCGCCATGAGTGTGTTCGGGAAGTCCTACGGCCAGCGGATTTCCGGCGAAGTGTTCCTGCATGGCAAGAAGATCGATACCTCGACCGTCGAAAAGGCCGTGGCCAATGGCATCGCCTATGCCACCGAGGATCGCAAGACCTACGGCCTGAACCTGATCGACCACATCAAGCACAATACGACGCTGGCCAATCTGGGCGGCATTTCGCGTGTCGGCGTTATCGACGACATGACGGAAATGGACGTTGCCAACGAGTATCGCAAGAAGACCAATATCCGCTCGTCGAGCGTTTATCAGATCACCGGCAACCTCTCGGGCGGCAACCAGCAGAAGGTCGTACTGAGCAAATGGCTGTTCGCCAATCCGGACGTGCTGATCCTCGATGAGCCGACGCGCGGCATCGATGTCGGTGCCAAGTACGAAATCTACACCATCATCAATCAACTCGCGGCGCAGGGCAAAGCCGTGCTCGTCATCTCTTCGGAGATGCCAGAGCTGCTCGGCATCACTGACCGCATCTATGTAATGAACGAAGGCCGCATCGTTGGCGAAATGCAGACCAGCGAAGCCAGCCAGGAAAAGATCATGCGCGCAATCGTTCGCGCTGAAGGGAAGGCATCATGACCACCGAAACCGCTCCAATGAGCATGCCAGCACAGAACCAGGAACTCACCGTCCTGGGCGCGCTCAAGGCCAATATGCGGGACTATGGCCTGCTGCTGGCGCTGATCCTGATCATGCTGTTCTTCCAGTGGTCGACTGGTGGCGTGCTGTTCAAGCCCGTCAACCTGACCAATATCATCCTGCAGAACAGCTACATCATCGTGATGGCGCTGGGCATGTTGCTGGTGATCGTCGCCGGCCATATCGACCTTTCGGTCGGTTCGGTCTCGGGCTTCATCGGTGCGCTTGCGGCGATGCTGATGGTGGGCTGGCGGTTTCCGCCGGAATTTTCCTTCCTCGCCAATCCATTCGTAGCCGGCGCTATCTGCATCGTGGTTGGCGCGGCGATCGGCGCGGCGCAGGGCTATTTGATCGCCTATCACCGGATCCCGTCGTTCATCGTGACGCTGGCCGGCATGTTGATTTTCAAGGGCCTGTCGCTGGCGCTGCTGGCCGGCAAGTCCGTTGGTCCGTTCCCGGCCGAATTCCAGCTGCTGTCGGCTGGCTTCATCCCTGACTTTATCGGGCCGACCACGCTGGTGCCAGCTGTGACCGCCGTGCCGGCAAGTGACGGCGTGGTCGCAATCGCTGCCGTGCAGCCACTGGTGCTGCATACCACGACCCTGGTCATCGCCATCGTCGGTATCGTCGCCTTGATGTTCTTCGCCATCCGTGGCCGTCAGCGCCGCAAGGCACGCGGTTACGAGAGCGAGCCCTTTGTGCTGTTCGTGGCCAAGAACCTGGTGATCGCGGTCCTCGTGCTGTTCTTCGTTTATATGCTGGCCTCATATCGCGGCCTGCCCAACGTTCTGGTGGTGATGGGCATACTCATTGCGCTGTTCGTCTTCATCACCAAGCGCATGACCTTTGGCCGTCGCATTTATGCGCTGGGCGGCAACCTCAAGGCTGCGGCGCTGTCGGGCATCAAGACCGAACGCATGACATTCTATGTGTTCGCCATCATGGGTGCGCTGGCGGCTCTCGCCGGCATGATCTATGCGGCCCGCCTCAATTCGGCGACGCCGAAAGCCGGCCAGGGCCTCGAACTCGACGTCATCGCGGCCGTGTTCATCGGCGGTGCTTCGGCACTGGGCGGCGTGGGCGCGGTCGCCGGTGCGGTGATCGGTGCGTTCATCCTCGGCGTGATGAACAACGGCATGTCTATCATGGGCATCAACATCGACCTGCAGCAGATGATCAAGGGCGTCGTGCTGCTCGCAGCGGTGTTCTTCGATCTGTATAACAAAAACCGCGCCTGAGTTTATCGGCGATCGGAATGATGAAGCCGCCGGGGTGACCTGGCGGCTTTTTTGTTTGTGGATGGTTTGGGGTGGGCGACGTTGCTGCGAAGATGGCCGAGGTTATTGCTGCCAGGCGGGCTATTCGGCTTGCCACGGCTGCCGCGGATGATCGTTAGTTGCATTAGGGTCGCGATAACGCGCTAGCGCAGTTGCAATGAGGTGCTAGCGATGAACGCGTCGATTAGAGCGAACGTCGCCTCGGGTTGCTCGACCTGCGGGAGGTGACCGGCTTTTTCCACCAGCGCGAACCGGCCGTCGCCGAAAGCCTCGCTCATGACACGTCCATAAGCCGGCGTGGCGATGCGATCGCTTTCCCCC
>JAQGKG010000124.1 GCA_028290245.1 Devosia sp.
GCCGGGTTCGGGCGGAAGTAGATGGTGCCATCTTCAGGGTAATAGGATTTGCGTTGCGGGCTGCGCGGCTGCAGGAAACGACCTGCGTGGTAGGAGGTCGCAAGGCTGATACAGTTCAATCCGGCAACATTTCCAAGATCGTCGATGGTCCGCTCTGGCGTAAGATCCTGAACGTCCCAGGGATAAGTCCACATCGACAGGTGCATTGCCAACTCCATTTAGCCTTGGCTTTTTGTCCGGTTGTCCATACAAGTTGTCAAGTGCATAGTGATCGCCCCATTTAACAGGCGAACTCCTGGTTCCCTTCGTCCGCTTCAGGATCTGCGAGCGGCTAGGCGGCTTCCGACGCCATTTCAGACATTTGCGAGCATAGCATTAGTTCCCGAATGCTGCCGCGCCCAGGTACCGCTGGTTCTGAGCGCCCCGTGCTGAGAAGCGGGTACGACGTGTGGTGGTCGAATTTGCAGCGATGACCGCCGGTCACTAAATTGAACCCAACTGGTTCAAGGCATACGCCATCGGCGTCAATGACTCGGCTGGAAGCTGCGACGGATCTTGGGCCACCGAAGATAAAGTTCGGCGACGATCATGTTTGGCACCCAGCAAAGCCATGCAATGGCCTGGTATGTTTCGGGCGTGCTGAAATCCATGACTTCAGTCGGAATGATGTATAAACGCAGCGTCACGGCGGCCAATGTCATTGCGACCGAGCGGATGATCCAGCGACGGTGGCCCGCATAGTCGCCGCGCATTGCCAGGCTTATCCCCATGGCCGTGGTGACAAACCAGGCTACTGCCAACATGCCAAAACCCCATGCGGCAAAGAGGCCGGCCTCAGTGGTAACGGCAAGCCAAAGGCCGGTAATGCTCGAAAACAGAATGGCGACGCCGTAGGTGCGGCCGACTACGCGGTGAACTAACGGCCGAGTTTTCCGCAGTCCCTGCCATAGTTGGAATGGCACCAGCAGGAGGGACAGGGGCGCCAGGATAATATGGGTGTAGAGGACGATTGGGCGTAGCTGCTCGTGGTAAAGCACCTGTTCCATTTGCGCGGCCACGCCACCCAGCATCCAGCGCCAGGATGCGATGGCAATTGCCAGGGTAAGGACCCAGAAAAGCGTCCGCCGGGCGATGCCGCCACCGCGGGATAGAAGCGAGCTTTTTCGACGTCCGTCGGGCGAGGCGCCCGGCATGCTTATGTTCGCTGGAAGGGTCATCGGATGTTCTTTCAATGCCTCGGATGCGGGATCCAAGCGACGACCTGTGCTCCAGGATGTGTGTCGCCGGCGCCCCTTTTTTCAACAGAGGACATTGCCCCTTGGTCAGGGCAGAATCGGCATCTCACATTGCAAATACATTGCGTGATTGGGGAGGTTTAAGTTCCGCTCACCGGGTACCCGCCAGGCGGATGCTCCATTCTGACAGGCACATCGAGTGAGGAGACCACAATTGGGTCGCGTCCGGATGGCAGGGGCGTCGATCGGTCCGCCAGCAAAGCATGGCGACCAACGTGAACGATGCACGGGCAGCGAACGCGTTCGGAAGACTATTTTCGATGGAGAGCGACGCGAGACGATGCCGCCGTCGCTCCCAAAATATATTGATTACTGCGTGCGACTAATAAGCGATGCTGAACTTCCGTGAAATGCCTAGTCCAACGGTAAAACTGCCGTCGTTGGTGGTCTGCGAAATGGGCGAGTCTGCCGCGGTGCCGATCAGCTGCGTGTAGGATGCGTCGGCATTCAGGAAGGTGTCCGGGATGAATTCATAACGCGCGGAGAGCTGCAGGCTGACCGATTTGAAGCCGGCGGTTGGATCATATGCCGCAAAGCGGCCGCCGGATGCCGCAGACTCCCCCGCGGTCACACCGAAATATTTGTCCATGTAGCTTTCGTTTGCGTAGTTCGCGGAAACGCCACCGGCGAGCTCGAACTGTGGTGTCAGTTTTGCCGTCACTTCGGCACCGACCGCGCCCAGAATACCCTGGCTGGCTCCGAACCCGTGCTGCAGTTCGCCGTAGACGCCGGCAACCACCTGTTCGGAAAGCTGGAAGTCGTAACCGACCTTGGCGCCGACTGCGTAGGTGGCTTCCACATCGTTCAGCCCGGCAAGTTCTCCGTAGTCCGCACTCTTTCGGGCCCCGGTGATGTCGATCGATGGCGAGAAAGAAAACCCAACCTCATCATCCCCGCCGATATCGATGAACCCCGGGATGTGGAGGCGGTCGACCCCGATTATGGGATTTACGCCCCACTTGTAGGTTGAGGCACCTTGGTAGCCGGGCGCCAGTTTGCCGCCTCCGCCCAACTCGAACTCGAAGATGAACTTCTCTTCAACAACGGGGGCAACAAGCTGCTGTTCCGCCCCGCCGAAGGCATCAAAATCCGCTGCGTGAGCGGAAAGGGGAGTAGCGGCAAGGACCACCGTCGTTAGAACTGCAATGCTGCGCAAAGTGAGTTTCCTCGTGTTGGTGCAGTGCAACTGCACGGCGGACTACCGCCCTGCCGTCAAAAGCCCACGGCTACATTGCACTAACATTGCGAACGTATCGACAATGAGCGGACGAACAAACGCGCTCCGCGGTTCCGCTTGCCTTACACTCGCGGTGGCCAGCTCCACCGTTGGCGGACTCAAGCTGTCAAAGCGTACGCACGTAATCGGAAAAAGGTCTGTTGCAGGCGCAACATTGCTGCAATGTCCTGGCGCAGACATAGAGGGACAACCAAGGAGGCCGCGGTGAGGATTTTGCTGGTTGAAGACGAACCCAACATGGCAGCCAACATTACTCAGGCGCTCGGTCGTCAGGACATGATCGTAGACAATACGCCGACGATCGAGCTTGCCAGGGAAGCTATCCTTGCTGGCGTCCACGACGCCGTACTCCTCGATAGGCGATTGCCGGATGGCGACGGCCTCGATCTGCTGCCGTTCATACGCAAACATCTGAAGGGCGTACCTGTCATCGTTCTGTCTGCACTGAGGGCCAGAAGCGAGCAGATCGCCGGGCTCGAGCAGGGGGCGGACGACTATCTCGGAAAACCCTTTACCACCGACGAGATGCTCGCCCGCCTGCGGGCCGTGTTGAGGCGCAGCGCTGTCATCGCGCCCGATGTCATCCGTGTAGGCAACCTGTCATTCGACACACAGTCACGCCAGGCGGCGGTCAATGACGAACTTCTGCCGTTGCCGAGACGAGAAATGTTGATCCTGGAGGCTTTGATCCGCAGAGGGGGGCGGGCCGTAACGCGCGAGGGACTGGTGGACGCCGTCTTCAACTTCGATGACGACATAGCCTCCAACACGCTCGACGCGCACATCTCGAGATTACGGAAGCGGCTGGGCGAGCTTGGCGCGACCGTTGAGATATGCACTCTCAGAGGTGTCGGTCACCTGTTGGGGTCACTCTGATGGTAACCGTCGGAAAATCTCTTCGCAGGACACTGACGAGCAGGCTGCTGCTTTGGCAGCTTGCCGGGCTGCTGGCACTGGCGGTGATCAGCGTCTTCATTTTCTACTATGACAACGAATACACGGGAGCCCGTTTCGATTTCGATATCGCGCATACGCTTGCGGAGTCGGTGATTTCCGACGGCGACCGATTGCAGCTCGAATCGAGCGAGGATCTGCGGGAGGTCTTCGAAACGTCGCCGGGGCTGTGGTACGTCGTTCAGGACGAGAGCGGCCGGCGCCTCATCGGCGGTAGCGTTCCCCCACGACTGACCTCGCTCGTGGATGCACTGAGCGACGTTCAATCGATTGAAATCATCGGCACCGCGCCAGACTTTGGTGGGGCCATGATGCTTCACGAAAATTCTCGAGTTGGCAGCGTGCGCGTGTTGTTCGGGGGAGGATCCGAGCCGACGGGCCTAGCAGGCCTGCTCTCGTTTGCCGGACGCGAGGTGAGCCCGATGCTTGGCGGGTTGGTGGTATTAATGGCCGTCATGACCCTTATCGTGGTGCCGCCTGTCGTAAGCACGACCTTGAACAGTCTCAGAGCGGTCGAGCGGGTCGCCTCCAGGATCGATATCGAGCAGCGCGGCGTCCGTCTTCCTAATGACGAAGTGCCTTCCGAAGTGGCGGCACTCGTGAACGCCATCAATGCCGCCCTTAGTCGACTTGATGACGGCTACGCCGAAAAGCAGCGCTTTCTGTCCGATGCGGCACACGAGCTCAGAACGCCTATTGCCATTTTGCTGAACCGACTGGAGCTGTCGCGCAAGGGTGAATTCGACCAACGTGTCCTGATGGACGTCCACCGATTGGCCAACCTGGCGGAACAGCTTCTGGACCTGCAGAGGATCGAGCATCAGGACCTGCCCCCTCAAAGGGTGGATCTAGTCTCCCTGAGCCGCAACGTCATGGCGGATCTTGCGCCCCTGGCGATCGCCGGAGGCTACGATCCTGTCTTTGAAACGGCGGTCGAGGAATTCGTCGTTCTCGGTGACGCAAGCTCCCTCGAGCGAGGCCTCATAAACCTGGTCCAGAACGCTATTGCACATGGTGGGGGTCAGGGCGAAATATCGCTCTCCGTCAAGGAAGACTGGTCAATCACCATCAGCGACGGCGGTCCCGGAGTACCCGAAGACCGCAGGGACTGTATCTTCGAACCGTTTCATCGCATCAAGCCGTTGAACGAGGGTTCGGGGCTAGGCTTGAGTCTGGTCAAGGAAATCGTTCGGCGCCATAACGGCACCATTTCGGTCGGCAGCAGCCCCGCCGGCGGCGCCCGTTTCCTCCTGCGCTTCGAGCCGGCACCATAGGCCACGGCGGTACGCGCTCGTGGTAGAGGCGATGCGATGGCCTAGGCTATAATTGGCGTGTCGAGGAACCGGACATAGTGCTCTAGGACGTCAGTAAAGGGCTTCAGCCATGCTGCGAGAACGGATGGAAATAGGTCGGGCACCGTCGAGAGCCATATTTGCCTGCTAATAACGGGCGAATGTTGCCACGACGGCACCGTGGTTAGCCCCTGCGGCTAGCAAGGCGGAGAGCACCAGCCGGGCCTTGATCGCGGACAACTCGCCAACAAAGATCGCGCCGGCAGCAGCCAAACTGATCGCGCCGCTGTCACCACCGTAGATCGGCATGGTTCGACCTTCGGCGCAGCGCGATGCGACGATGACCACGGCTCCTGCTGCCACCAAACGCGCTACCGCGTCGGCATAACCACGTGGTGCATTGCCTCGGCCGAATGCATCGATAACCACACCGCGTACGCCTGTCGCGGCGCAGAAGTCGAGATAGGCGGTCGACGAGCCCAAGCCGGGTTTGACGATTTCGACGCCCTCGGCCAGACCGTTGTCGGCGAGGACATGCCGGGGTAGCCGACGCTCGATATGCACCACGCCGCTATCGACCTCGCCCAGCTTGCCGTAGCCAGCGGACCGAAAAGTATCGACCCGCGATGTATGCGTCTTGCTTGCCGCTCGGGCGGCATGGATATCGCCCTCGAATACGATCAACGTGCCAAGGCCGTGTGCAGCCGGAGCCGCAGCGACGCGCACCGCATCGGCAATGTTGCGCGGTCCATCCGTATCGGGCATCTCGGCGTGGCGCTGCGCTCCGGTGAACACCACGGGTTTGTCACTGCCGATCAGCAGGTCGGTCACAAAGGCTGTCTCTTCCATTGTGTCGGTACCGTGCGTTACCACGACGCCATCGCAATCATCCCGCTCCAGATGACCTGCAATGATCTGCACAATCCGATGCACCGTCGTCAGGTCCAGGCCATAGCTGCCCACCGAGACAAAGTCGTCGACCGCAACCGCGATGCCGTCGAGCGGATCGTGCAGGCTGGCGATCAGGGCTGCGCCCTTTCGATCCGCGACGACAGAGTTATCGCTGGATTTGCCCGACGCTATGGTGCCTCCCGTGGAAACGACGACGATACGCTTCATTCGAACAATCCGTTGTCTTGGGATTGATGCAGCTTGGCCACTTCAATCCGCGTTGAGCTGGCGACGGCCACCTGAGCCTGGGGCCGGGACAGACCTTGAAATACCTCGAAGGAATTCCGGACCAGATCCGGATCGAGCCCCTGCATGATAAATACCAGCCGCGAGCGGCGATCCTCATCCGGCCAGCCGGACATGTGCACGGGAGGATGCACCATTCGCTGCACGCCATGCACAGCGACCGGCCGATCACTTCCCGCGATATTAAGTATCCCCTTGACCCGCAGCACCTTGTCGCCATGCCGGTGCAACAGCATGGTCAGCCAGACCCCGAACACAGTCCAATCTAGCGCCTGCTCGGTCAAAATGGAAAAGGACTGCACGCTCTGCCCGTCCGCAGCGTGATGAAAATGGTCCTGCGTCGGCAACTGCCCCAGTGCACTTTGGGCGCCGGAACCAATCCCCAGCAGCACCGATGCGTCGACCGCTGCAGCATCGAGCACCGATGCCGTCGGATTGATGGCTGCAACCATTGCCCGCAGGTTCCGGACGGCACTTGTGTCGGCCAGGTCTGTCTTGGTCAGGACGACTGTGTCCGCGGCAGCGATCTGGCGCAGTGCGTCCTGGCGGGTGGCGAGCACGCCATGCCCGTTGACGGCGTCCAGCGTCGTCACGACATTGCCGGCAGAGAAATGGCTGCGCAGTACTGGATGGGCGCGGATGGTCGACAGCACCGGGTAGGGATCGGCCAGACCCGTCGTCTCGATGACGACCCGGTCGAACCAAGGCACCGCGCCACGCGCTCGCATGGCATGCAGGTTGAGCAACGCGTCCGCCACCTCTCCACGCACCGTGCAGCACAGGCAACCCGATTTCATCAGCACGACGTTGGCGTCAATCCGATCGAGCAGGTGGTGGTCGAGCCCGACCTCGCCAAATTCATTGATCAGAACCGCCGTTCCAGACAGGTCGGGATAGTCGAGCAGGCGCTGCAATAGCGTAGTTTTGCCGGACCCCAAGAAACCAGTCAGCAGGTTGATGGTGGTCGCCGCCGTACTCATAGCTTGTTTTGAAGCCGCGACAGCAGCAGCGGATCCAACGGGTCGAACAGCGTGCCGGATAGTGCTTCGGCCTCGGGCCAAAGGTGGGACAGGCTGTCGAACACCTTGGATTTGCCGGTTGCGGTCTTCAGCATATAGGCTCGTCCATGCCAGTCCGACATCCGCATCCGCCTGGTGGCCAGAATGGTATTCACCACGCTCTCGCGATGGGCTGCCTCGCGACGGCGCGAAAGCCGATCGGTATTGCGCGAATAGACGCCGTCGCGGGCCAAGGCACTTGACCAATGGTCGTCACATCCCAGAATTCCGCACAGCGAGCACATCGGCGACATCCTTTGGCGGGCCACACGGGCGACCCGCCGATACAGATTTAAGATCGCGGCGACCGTTTGGCGAAATCGTCGGCCATCTCGTTCATGGTGACGAAGCGCACGCCGTCGTGGCCCTTGATATACTCGAACAGCCGTTCGAGCATCAGTAACACCTGGGGGCGGCCCGCCACGTCGGGGTGAATGGTCATCGGAAACACGGCGTAGTCCATTTCGCGATAGACCCAGTCGAACTGGTCGCGCCACATCTGCTCGATGTCGCGCGGATTGACGAAGCCGTGGCTATTGGGCGCCGTCTTGATGAACATCATCGGCGGCAGATCGTCGAGGTACCAGTTAGCCGGAATTTCTATCAGATCGGTTTCCGTGCCGCGCACCAGCGGCTTCATCCAGTCTTCCGGACGCGCCGAATAGTCGATCTTGGTCCAGCTGTCGCCGACGCGCACGTAATAGGGCGTGAAGTCGTTGTGCATCAGGGAGTGGTCGTACTTAATGCCGCGCTCGAGCAGGAGCTCATTGGTAACGTTGGAAAATTCCCACCACGGCGCAACATAGCCGGTGGGGCGCTTGCCGCAGAGCTCGGTGATCAGGGCAATTGACTTATCGAGGACGGCTTCTTCCTGCTCGCGCGTCATCGCGATCGGGTTTTCGTGGCTATAGCCATGAATGCCGATCTCGTGCCCCGCATCGGCAACAGCCTTCATCTGCGCGGGAAAGGTCTCGACCGAGTGACCGGGAATGAACCATGTGGTCTTGATGCCCATGCGCTCGAACAGCTTGAGCAGCCGGGGTGAGCCGACCTCACCCGAAAACAGGCCTCGCGAAATATCGTCAGGGCTGTCCTCGCCACCATACGAGCCAAGCCAGCCTGCCACTGCGTCAACGTCGACGCCAAATCCCACCAGAATCTCTTTTGCCACGCCGTTCTCCTTTCGAACTCATCGGGCAGTTTAGTCACAGGACGGTGCTGGCATCAGACTGTTTTTTTGGCATGTCAGGCTTGTGCCAAATGGCGGGGGCGCAAGAAAGATTCACCATTTCCAGTATGGTCGGGTTCGCGTGAATCTTCAGCGCGGGTATAACGACGCAAAAAGCCTACTGCTACCTATGCGCTACCTAGCTTATAGGTTCTCACCGGATGCTACAGATAATTTCAATGTAAAAACCCCGGTTCCTTGGGGTTTGAGTGGTGCCCGGGACCGGAATCGAACCAGTGACACGCGGATTTTCAATCCGCTGCTCTACCAACTGAGCTACCCGGGCAACGGGGCGGATCAACCGCCCGGCTTCAAGCCATGGGCCTTATAGGTGATGGGTTTTTGCCGCGCAAGCGGGAAAAGGGCTTGTGGAAAAGGAGTTTGATGCGACGCGGTGAATTGGCGGGAAAGGGCAGGAGTTGACAGGCGTTGGGCCGTCTTGGCGACGACTAGACCGTCGATCCATGGGTGGGGCAAAATCTCAGGTTGGGTCCCGGCCTGCGCCGGGATGACACCGTGGGTTTGGATGCCATGTTGCCCCTGCCAACTTGCAGTTCGGCTTGGCTTGTGGCGCTTTCGCTTCATCTCTCTGGCCGAAGTCCAGCCCAGACGTCAGATATTATCATCCTCGTCATAGTCCGGGACGGAGTTGTCGCCCTCGCTTTGGGGCTCGTCGTCTCTTGCCGGGATGACGTAGGCGCCGGTTAGCCAGCGGTTGAGGTCGACGTCGGCGCAGCGTTTAGAGCAGAACGGCTTGAAGGCTTCGGAGGCGGCTTTTTTACAGATCGGGCATTTTCGTTCGGTGGCCATTAGACGCCAGACAGGGTGGACTGGTTGAGCCAGTTGAAATGCACCGGGTAGCCTTCGCCGGCTAGGAGCTGGGCGGTTTCCATCAGGGGTAGGCCGACCACGCCAGTATAGGAGCCGGAGAGCTTGACCACGAAGGCGCCGGCGATGCCCTGGATGGCGTAGCCGCCGGCCTTGTCGCGCCATTCTGCACTGGCAAGATAGGATTCCATCTCGCGGGTGGACAGGCGCTTGAAGCGGACGCGGGTTTCAACCAGGCGCTGGCGCTTCGCACCGGAGGGCGTCAGCACGGTCAGCGCGGTATAGACGCGATGGGCCCGGCCCGAGAGCAGGCGGAGGCATTCGGTCGCCTCTTCCATGGTCTCTGCCTTGGGCAGGATGCGACGGCCGACCGCGACCACCGTATCGGCGGCAAGCACCAGCGCGCCCTGGCCAAAGCCGGCAGAGCGGGCTTTGTGCTGGGCGGTCAGTGCCTTGAGATCGGCGAGGCGCGCCGCAAGCTTGCGCGGCAGCTCACCCTTTTCGGGGGTTTCATCGACATGGGCCGGCACCAGATGCTCGGGCTCGATGCCGATCTGATTGAGCAGCGCCAGCCGACGTGGCGAGGCGGAGGCCAGGATCAAGTCGGGCCTTGAAGCCATTTTGAGATCTAGCTCCGTTGATACAGGACGGCCCTTCGCATGGCTCAGGGCGTTAGTCGCTCAAAACGATCCACTGGATCGTTTCGCCCGCCCTTAGGGCGGTCGCGCCAAACCTTACTTGAAGCGATAGGTGATACGACCCTTGGTCAGGTCATATGGCGTCATTTCGCACAGGACCTTGTCGCCAGCCAGCACACGGATGCGGTTTTTGCGCATGCGGCCAGCGGTGTGTGCAATGATCTCATGTTCATTTTCCAACTTGACGCGGAACGTCGCATTGGGGAGCAATTCAACCACTACGCCCGGAAATTCGAGCACTTCTTCCTTCGCCATACTGTCTCCTGATAGACCCATAGGGGCATAGCTCGCCGGCCACGGGTCGGAAAGTGGCCTCTACCTACTTCAATTCAATGGGTTTGTGAACCACTTGCGCCACGTCCACTTTGAGGCGGTGCAAGTCAGTGTTGATCGCTCGTCCGAACCGCAAACGTCGTGTCCACTTTTGCTGTAAGCGCTCGGGAAACCAGCGGCTCAAGCCGGTCACGTACGCGCTTGCGCAGACTGTCTCGCAGATCGCGATAAGCCCCCAAAACCAATTCGCGATTGCCCTCAACGACGGATGGATCGGACACTTGCCAAGACTCGATCAGCCCGGCCTCCAGACCCTTACGGGAAACGGCTTCCAGAGCGTCGTCGGAGAGGGTGATGACCAGATCGAAACGGTTCGCGACTAGCTCATCAAGGATATGGGGCGTGTGGACGCTCATATCAATGCCGATTTCTTCCATCACCTCGTGCACGAACTGATCGGCCTTGCCGCCATTGACGCCGACCGAGCGGGCAATGATGCGACCGGGAAATGACTGACGCGCCAGAGCCGCGGCAATCGGCGAGCGCACCGAATTCATCGAGCAGACGAACAACACAGTGGGCAATTCGCTTTTGCTCTCGTCGATCCGGCTGGCATAGGGCTGCACGGCGCAGATCAGCGTGAACAGCCGCCGGGCGGTGTTGAGGTCGATGATGATCTTGTTGGTCAGCCGGGTGCGCAGCAGTTCGGCTGCGTCGTTGTGCAGGCCACGGCGGGCCATATCGACGGTTTCGATCTGGAACGGCTGGGCCGAACGGATGGCCTCGTAATAAGCGTCGCGGATGCGGAAATAGTCGCGGATCAGTCGGCGGAACGGGGTCAGCGACAAATAATGCGCCGCGATCGGCTGGAAGGTTTCGGGGTGGCGCACGTCGAGTACGATGGAATTGCCGACGATCGACATATGCAGCGCAAACGGCCCCTTGGCCGTCACGCGAGCGGGGCGGAAGCGGTTGTCTTCGAGCAGGTCATAGATAGCAATGCGCCACTCATGCACCACGTCGGGATCGATCGAGGTGATGGTATTGGGATCAAGCGTGACGGTGACCAGGCGGTCCGTATCGGTGGGTTTGGCCTGGCTTTCCATCGTGATGCTCAACGGTTGAGCCTTATCGATAC
>JAQGKG010000144.1 GCA_028290245.1 Devosia sp.
TTGCGAGCGCGTTTTCCAAACGCGCGATCGCGCCGATGGGGGTCGTGGTCACTGGAAGCACGACCTCATGTTCAGCGCCGGTGCGCAGCAGCATGGTGCTGTAGTGGAAACCATCGCGGTCAACCCGCTGACTGGAAAACTCCAGCTCGAAGCCGCCGATCGAAGCAATTACGACTTCGCCGTCCTGCTGAAGTTGCACCAGTGTCAGGATCTCCTTCATCAGCGCTCGGCCGGCGAGCTTGCGCTCCTCATACTCTTGGCCGGAGACGCTCATGGTGAAGGCATCGCCATTTGTCGGCACCAGACGGGCAATGTCCTGTCCGACCTCGACGATACGGCGGGTCGACAGCTCGATCTCGCGCTCGGCGTCGCGGATCTGACGGCGGATGGCGTGCTGGTCATCGACATGGGCGGCGCGCAGCCGGTCGAGGCGGGCAATCTCGGCTTCGAGGCCCGCCTTCTGCATCAGACGCGGATCGCCGGAGGCAATGGCTTTGGCCATGGCGAACTGGCTGGCCTGACCCTCGCCCATGTCTTCCAGCCGGCGAATGCTGGTGTCGCCAGACAGAGCCGCCGAGATGAAGCGGGCCTTGCGCTCATTGTTCTGCCACATGGTGGCGTCGAGAGAACCCAATGTCGCATAGGCATAGAGCCCGACCGCATCATGCTGGTTGCCCTGCCGAACAATCCGGCCCTCGCGCTGCTCGATCTGCGAGGGGAGCCAAGGCACATCGAGATGATGCAGCGCCTTTAGCCGCGCCTGGACATTGACGCCGGTGCCCATGGTTTCCGAAGACCCGATGAGGATGCGGACTTTTCCCGCATTGAAGTCATTGAACAGGCGCTGCTTGGCCTCGGACTTCTTGAAGTCCTGCATATAGGCGATTTCGGAAGCGGGAATGCCCAGGCGCACCAGCTCGTCGCGGATCCAGCGATAAGCGGAGAAGCCGCGACTGGCTTCGACGTTGATGGTGCCGAGATCTGAGAAAATGAGCTGGCCGGCGCCAGGCCGGTCGAAAGGCTTGCCGTCCTTGCGCCGATATTCGGTCTCGCTGGTTTCCTGCCAGATGCGGAAGCTGTTGCGGACCAGGGCGTTGAGCTTGTTGGCCTCTTCATTGTCCATGGCCGGCATGACCAGGCGCAGGTCAATGGCGGCGTGGCGGCCATCGGTGATGACAGAGAGCAGGATGTCATCGCCGGGCTCGGGCGGACCGTCGCGCTCCTCAATCGCCTTGATGCGCTGATCCAGATGGCGCTGATAGGCCTTGAACGCCGGTGTCGGCTCGGCGGTGACGATCTGGCGCTTGCCGCTCATGATTTCCGGCACCTTGACATAGGTGCGAAGGTCGGCCGGCTGCACCACGTCCGCGAAGGAGCGGAACATGGCGATCAGCTCGGGCACGTTGACGAACTGGGCGAAGCGGGTGACCGGCCTGTATTTGCCCGAGGGCTGCAGTTCGAGCTCGGTCGAGGTATCGCCGAAGGTGCTCGCCCAGGCGTCGAACTCGTGCAGGCCGCGCTCGGCAAGAGCGGCATGGCCCATCAGGCGCTGCACGGTGAACATCTCGCCCAAGGTGTTGGTGATCGGCGTGCCCGACGCCAGCACCAGCGCCCGGCCAGGGTTCTTCACCTCAATGAATCGGGACTTCACATAGAGATCCCATGCCCGCTGCGAGCCGTTCGGATCGACCCCGCGTAGCGAGGTCATATTGGTGACGAAGGATAGCTTGCGGAACTCCTGCGCCTCATCGACGATAAGCTGGTCGACGCCGATCTCGGATATGGTCAGCAGATCGTCCTTGCGGGAGGCAAGCGCTTCGAGCCGCGCCTGATGGCCTTCCTTCATACGCTCGATGCGCTTGCGCGACAGACGGTCCTCGCGGTCGACCTTGGTCAGCAGATCCTCATAGGCTTCCAGCTCATCCTGGATCATCTGCGCCTCAAACGCCGACGGCACGGCGATGAACTTGAATGCAGAATGGGTAATGATGATCGCGTCCCAATTGGCGGTTGCGGCCCGCGACAGGAAACGATGGCGCTTCTCCTTGACGAAATTTGTCTCATCGGCGACCAGCAGCCGCGCATTGGGATAGAGCGCCAGAAATTCTCTGGCCGCCTGTGCCAGGCAATGGCCCGGCACCACCAGCATGGCCTTGTTGATCAGACCGAGCCGGAGCTGCTCCATGACCGCGGCGGCAATCGACAGCGTCTTTCCCGCGCCCACGGCATGGGCGACGTAGGTGTTGCCGGAGGCGATAATTCGCCAGATGGCCCGCTTCTGGTGGCCATAAAGAGAAAAGGCGCCCGAGGCGCCTGGCAGTTGCAGATGATCGCCGTTGAAATGTCGGGGCACGATGTTGTTGAATGTGTCGTTGTAGAGCCGCGCCAGCCGGTCGGTGCGATCGGGATCTGTCCAGATCCAGACCTGGAACGCCGTCTTGATCTTTTGCAGCTTCTCCTTGGCCGCCTCGGTATCGACCGTGTTGAGAATACGGCGCTCGGTATCGCCATCCTTCACTGTGTCGAAAATCTGCGGGATAGACGAGTTCAGGGCATCGGACAGCAACTGCCAGGCGTCCCGGCGATGGGTGCCCCATTCGGTGGTACCGGCAGCACTCCACCCCAATTGTCGGGCGCTTACCGTCCAGCAGGCCAATGCCGGCGTGTGGTGGATGGTGATATCGGCATCCATGGTCTGTTTGACGAAAGCGACGATATCCGCCGACGGAATCCAGGGCGCCCCGAGCCGGGCGGTGATGTCGGACGGACGCAGGTCGGCCGGCTGGACCTCTTTCAGCGCGGCGACGTTACGGGCAAAATCTGGATCGAGCACAGCAGCGGCCTCGGCCTCCACCAGCTTCGAGCGAACCGCGCCAGAGAGGTAAGCATCGGCCGTCTGCCAACAGCCATTTGTCGGATCGCTGAAAATGGCGTCGCCCAGCTCGATGATGACGTCGGCGGCATCGCGATGGAGCAGTTCGGCGATGTGATCGACGTCAACATGGCCACGCTCGTTCAGCACCACCGCGAGCGCATCGAGCGGCGAAGTAATGATGGGTGCTGGGGGCGGGGCAATCACCCGTTCGGTAAAGATCGGACCAGGCTTTGCGGTATTGCTATCAAGGTCGTAGTCCTCGATCGACG
Source organism: Devosia sp. (assembly GCA_028290245.1). Taxonomy (GTDB): domain Bacteria; phylum Pseudomonadota; class Alphaproteobacteria; order Rhizobiales; family Devosiaceae; genus Devosia. The sequence goes on from JAQGKG010000144.1 coordinate 3,145, forward strand.
CCACCAGCCAGCAATCGGGATCATCCAGAAACGGCTGGATGTTGGGACGGCGATGGGTTTCACGCACCTCGCCGGTGTCCTGGTCCTCGGTGGTCGAGACCGTGGTGAAGTTGATCGGCCCGAATTCCCGGACAAAGTTTGACCAGGCAATGCGCAGCCGGACCTGTGCCGGTTTCCACGGCTGGTCGAACTCCTGGGCCTTGAGCACCTCGCGCACGGCATCGCGGATTGGGACCAGCTTGCGGATGATCAGCGCATGCTTGGCGAAGACGCCATCCGCTCCCCTCCCCTTCTTCACCCCAATGGTGACTGCCTCGCCATCGACCATTTGCATCAGGGCGGTGTTCGTGCCGATGAAATAGCTGCCTTCGCGGATGGCGGTCCCAACCTCGAGGAATGCGTCGGCCACCTGACAAACATCGTCGTCGATATCGATGCGTTCGGGTTCGCCGTCATAGAGGGCTTCCGGAAGGAACAGCACCGCGGACGAGAGAGCAGCTTGGAGGTTGACGCCCGTGCGGGCAAGACAGGTATAGGTTTCGCCAAACGGCCCCGAGGTCATGGCATGGGTGCCCAGCACCATTTCAGGATGGCGCGCGAACCAGCGATTGATGCGAATTGCATCATCATCTCCACTGCCCGCCGGCAGATCATCAAGGTCGAGCCAGTCTGCACCGCCAGCGGGGTCATCGTCGCGACGCTTGCGGAAGAACAGGATGTCGACGACGACATCGGTGCCGGCATCCGCGCGAAAGCTGCCCTCGGGCAAGCGGATCGCTGCGACCATGTCGGCCATGGTGGCGATATGCTCGCGGGCCCGCGCATCGGTCTTGTCCATCGTGCCGCTCGAAGCGACGAAGGCGGCGAGACCGCCCGGCTTGAGCCGGTCGATCGCTTTAACAATGAAGTAGTCGTGCAGCCGGAGTGAAAAAGCGCGAAAGGCGCGGTCACTGCGTACGGTACGATCGGAGAAGGGCGGGTTGCCGATCGCAAGGTCGAAATGCGCAGGCAGGTCGGTCCGCGCGAAATCGGCATTGACGATTTTGGCGCGGGGTTGCAGCAGCTGCGCGATGCGGGCTGTGACCGGATCGATCTCGATCCCGGTGACATGTGATATGCCCCGGAACTGTTTGGGCATCAGCGCCGCGAACAGGCCCGTGCCGATGCCGGGTTCGAGCACGCGGCCGCCGCGCCAGCCGAGCCGCTGCACGCCGGACCAGATCGCCCGGACGATGTATTCGGGCGTGAAATGTGCATACTGGGTGCAGCGGGCCAGCGAGGCATAGTCGCTCCTGTCGACGATGGTCTCCAGCTCCGAGCCGATCTCATCCCAGCCTTCGCGGAATTCTTCCTCGCCGGGGCGACGGAAGACGCCATTGGCCAAGTCGGACGCCCCGAATCCGGTGAACCGGATCAGCGCCCCCTGTTCCTCGGCGGTCGCCGGGCGCTGTTCCTCGGTGATCCTGGCAGCAAGGCGAATGGCGGAGAGATTGTCGCGGCCGCGATCGCGCCATGATTTGGCTAGTCCGCGCGTGCCGGCAAGGTGGAAGTTCTCGCCCTTGGCGATTGGATGGCGCCGAACTTTCGCCGACCTCGTGGTCTGTGGCGCCGGCGCCGGTGATACAGCCGGGGGATCGTCGTCTTCAGGACCGCCCTCGAACTTCGCAGTGAAGGCGGTAACGCCGAGGCCGAGGCCGGGCGACAGCGCGGTGCCACCGAAGAGGTCTAGAGTGAAAGGGTCGTCATACGCCATGGGGAATTCTCCTTGTGCTATGGGCGCGCGGCATCGTCCGCCGGATTTGATCCGGCAGGCTGGGATGGTCGCGAGGGTGAGTGGATGGACGTGGAACGGCGCTCGAACGCGCCGTCAGGCGGAACGAACCGGTCTCAGCGCCGGATGGTGGTCAGGTCGATGTGTGTCTCGGTCAGCCTGACGCACAGGTGGGTGGGGGCACGTGTACCATTGATGATCCGCAGGACCTCTTCGGCGTTGAGGAACTGGATGCCATCATCGCTTCCAAAGTGGCGTTGCTTGTAGTGCCACCAATCTGGGTCGCCGAGCGGATGGCATTCCTCGGCATAGACGACGAGTGGACGTTGTTCCTCGGCGAGTTTGCCATTCGACATGATGTAGACGCCCTGGTCGCCGACCAGCCAGAGGCCGGGCTTTTCGTCCTTGCGGGGATCCAGCCCATAATGGGGATTGCGGAACCCGTCGTTGGTGGCGGCATCGACGACACCGCGGTCGATGACTTTGCGGACCGCCAGAATGGGAAAGGTGAACATTGCTTACATCCCCCGTCAGGCAGCGACCGGCGTCGATAGCCGCGCCAACCTTGTGGCGATCTCGGTCTCGGACAGATTCTCGAGCAGAGTCAGGACCGTGCCCCCAGCTCCAACATTGACCAGGATCGTGGGTTTACCGCGATGTCGTTCTGGCCAGCGTTCACCGGCATAGCCGCGATAGTCCACCCGCGTCGCACTCCAGACGTGGTCGAGCTGTTCGGCCCGCGTAATAGTCGGCACGGGGCGAGCTTCCCGTTCGATGATGACATCGCGCATTCGCTCGGCAGAGCCTTTCACCAGCATGTCGCAATAGCCATGGAAATACCGAACACGTCCCCTGATCGGGATCGCGTAGAACACGCTGGTGACCGAGCCGGCCATGAACTCCCGCATGGCGAACATTTCACCACGCATCCAGAGCGGCGGCAGGATTTCGAACATGTAGTCGTTCTCGGCCTGGCGGATCTCAAACCATTCGCCATCGTAGAGCCGGCCGGTATAGCGCGCCTTGCTCATTGGCGCCTGGCCATGGCGGTCGAACAGCTGGAACATTTGCTGGCGTGTGGCAGCCTCTTGGAAGACTTTGCGGAATTGAGGATGGGTGGTCATGGCAGCTCCTGGACCCGATGGCTGAAGCACGACTGATCCTCATGACCGTTCATCACTTCATGCCTTTTCATCACCCCCTCTGGCGGCCGCCTCTCCGGCCCCACGGGTCAAGGGCCGGCACTTGCCGGGCAAAGCTTCCCTTGACGCGGCGGCCGGGTATGCGGCTACGGATTTCCCTATTCATCTCCCCTCCCCAGTTTTCCTCTGTCCAGTTCCCGCCGTTTTGACAGCCGCCCGCAGGTCCTCGTTCCAGTCTTCCGTGTGGGGCTCGATCCGCTCAAAGCCGCAAGCGCCTGCCGCTGTGATCGCTCGTATGCAATCAGCGTAAACGTGGCCCTGCCGATTGCGGTCGGTCGCTGCCACGAGATGACGATCCGCACACGCCGCGTAGGTCCCAATCGCTGCAGCCGTCGCGGGCGACCAGCCGCCGCCGGAACTGACATAGAGCGTGTCGGGGCGCAGGTTCTCGATGGCGGCAAGGCTCATGGCGTCGATCGCCGCCTCGGTGATGCAGACCCGCGCGG
>JAQGKG010000149.1 GCA_028290245.1 Devosia sp.
TCCCCCTGTGAGGGGGAGGAATCTGGCTGGTGATCGGCGTGGATGGAGCGCAGGCCGGGTTCGTCGGTGATGCCGGCGGTGGGGTGCCAGAGGCCGAAGCGGGCGAAGGGTTTTGGGGGTGAATGAAGGACCCCCTCCCCAGCTTTGCTACGGCCCGTTGGGCCTAGCGGCGCTTCCCTCCCCTCAAGGGGGAGGGTGGGCAGAGCAGTCAGATCGTTGAACGCTGCGAGGATGGTGTCGGCATTATCGGGGCCGCCGGCGATGAACAGGCTGTGCAGGCGGGTCCAAACGTCGGGGTGCACCGTGGAGCGCGATTGGAGAATGGGGTCGGGGTTGGCGTCGCCGGGGAGCATGGCGAGCGGGATCTTGTGGTTGGCGCAGAGGGCGGTGAGTTCGTCGACGCCGTATTGGAAATAGGCCGCGCCGCCGATCAGGCGGAGGACGACGAGGCGCGCATGCGCCACGGTCTGTTCGAGCCAGAGATCGACCGAGAGATTGTTGGACAGGCGCAGCGTGTTGGCGAGGCGGAGCTCGTTCTCCCCTGCCCGGTCGGCGGCGCCCGCCAGCATGGCCAGTTCGCTATCGGCTGAGCTGGCAAACACCAGCGCCCCGGGGCGCTGGTTGAGGTCGATGGCTTCGCCTTCCTGCTGGATGGCGCCGGCCTGGGCGGACAGAAGATGCATGCGCTAAGCGGCGACCTTGGTCGCGCGCTGCAGGCTGGCCTTGATGGCGGCGTGGTCGAGCGGGCTCTGGCCGATGACGACGAGCGCGGTTTCCCGAGCTTCGCCGTCTTTCCATGGGCGGTCGAAATAGGCGGTAACTCTGGGTCCGACGGCTTGGATCGCCAAGCGGGCGGCGGCGCCGGGGATGGCGGCGAAGCCTTTGAGGCGGAGCACGTCGTGGTCGCGGATGGTGGCTTCGATGGTGGCGAGCAGGTCGTCCTTGCTCGTCACCGATGGGATACGCAGCGAGAAGCTGTCGAAGTCGTCGTGCTCGTGGGTCTGGTCGCCGTGTTCCAGTTCATGGTGGCTGGGGCGGTTGGCGATGTCGTCCTCGCTGCTCATGCCCATGCCAAGCAAAGCCGCGATATCGACATGGCCGTTGCGGGCATGAATGACGGCCACGCCCGGGCGCAGCTCGGCGCGGATATTGGCTTCCACCTTGGCCAACATGGCCGCGTCGACCAGGTCGGCCTTGTTGATGATGACGAGATCGGCCACTGAGAGCTGATCCTCGAATAGTTCGCCCAGCGGCGTTTCGTGGTCGAGCATTTCGTCCTGGCGGCGCTGGGCGTCGACGGCGGCTTCGTCACTGGCAAAGCGGCCTTCGGCCAGCGCCGAGGCATCGGCGACGGTGACGATGCCGTCGATGGTAACCTGCGCCTTGATCTCGGGCCAGTTGAAGGCGCGGATCAGCGGCTGCGGCAGGGCAAGGCCCGAGGTCTCGATGACGATGTGATCGAACTTGTCCGGGCGGGCCAGCAGTGCCTGCATGGTGGGGATGAACTCATCGGCCACGGTGCAGCAGATGCAGCCATTGGACAGTTCGATCATATCCTCTTCGCGGCAGGTTTCGTCGCCGCAACCGGCGAGGATGTCCTTGTCGACGCCGAGATCGCCGAACTCGTTGATGATCAGCGCGATGCGCTTGCCCTTGGGGGCATGCGCCAGCAGGTGACGCACCAGCGTGGTCTTGCCGGAACCGAGGAAGCCGGTGATGACGGTGGTTGGGATTTTGGTGGTCATGCGGTGGCTCCTGCTGGAACGGCTGCCTTGCCAGTGGCAAACACGTCGCTGAACTTGCCGAACAGGCTACCGAGCAGCAGCCAGAACACCAGCGACGTGCCCAGAGTAATGGCGGCGAATTCGGTGGCGAGATGGGCGGGAACGGCGCTCGGCTCATCGGGCGAAGCGGGAGCGCCGATGATGTGAGGCACGACGACAAGGGCCACGGCGACGGCAAAGGCCCAGTTGGCGCGGGTCTTGGCGAGCAGCAGGATAGCGCCGCCGGTGGCCAGGGCCGTGCCGACCCACCAGATTTGGCGGGCGACGAGGTCTGCGGCGGCCATGCCCGGTAGTTCCGGGGCGAGGCCATAGGCGGGGGCCAGTGAGAAGGCAAGGAAGCCGGCAATGCCCCAGAGGAAGCCATTGGCGAAGGTGATGGGTATATTGGCGAACATCGATACGGCGCCGATGATGAGAGCGAAGCCAGCGGCGGCCAGCACGGTCGCCAGCACTGTATAGGCGGTGCGCTCGAAGCCATCCTGCGGCGCCCATTCATCCGTGGTGGCGACGACGTCATGGGAGTGCTCGGCGGTGCCTTCGGCATGGGCGTGGTCAGCAACAACAGCTTCGGCGCCGTGGCTATGGCCGCCTTCGCCCTCGAAGGTTTCGGCATGCATAATAATGGGCGTGACGCGGAAATGCTGGATCGCGGCCGTGACCAGGCCAGCACAAAGCGCTGCGAGAAGCGCAGCGGCAAACAGATTGCGGATCATTTTATTACTCTCTAGTTCGCTGCCTTAGTGGCAGGGAAAACCCATGGCGTGGCGGGTGTCGTGGGCGCCGTTATGCAGGCGGAAATCGCCAGCAAAGCCGGTGCCGACCAAAAGGGTCAGCCCGAGCAAAAGCGCCAGCGAACCGGCAATGAGACGCTGGGAAATCGAGAGCGACTGGAGGCCAGTCGAGGTCGTCGTATTGGTCGTGGTATTCATGGCAGCACCCTCCGTGCGCGGAATAGACTTGGGCTTTTCGCCCTGCTCTACAGTGGGTCGCATTTCGAACCGCAAAAGTGGGAGCCACTTTTGCTGAAATACTCCCAGGGGTGCTGGCAGGTCTCCTGGCTCACGGTGGAGATAGGGTTCTCGCCTTCCCGGCTTGCGCCAGTGGCTTTTGAGAACCCGCACCGCTTACAGTTGCGGGGGCAGCCACGGTTTTGCGCCCTGATGGGTACGTCGCACCGTGTTCCCTTTTGATCCCTCCGGCACAGCGGCCATTGGAAACCAACACAGCTCCAGAGTTACGCGCTCGTGCCGGGCAGGTCAATCGCCAGGGCGCTACTCAATGGGCTCTTCGAGAGCATAGCCG
>JAQGKG010000155.1 GCA_028290245.1 Devosia sp.
ATATTCCATGTTCTCGATGCCGGAGTCGAATACCGCGCAGCCATGACTGCGCTTGAGCAGTCCCCGATCACAGATGTCGTTGAGGTCCTTGCGGATGGTCTGGGCGGAGACGCCAAACTCCCGCACCAAATCATCAACCAGCACGCGACCGTGAGACTTCGCAATCTCGATGATTTTGGCGTGCCGCGCTTCGACGTTCATGGTTCGCTCGTGTTTCGTATTTGGTGAAGCGACCATAGGACGAAATTTTTGGAAAGGGAAACGCCAGGTGGAGTGGTCCGACAATAACGCTATGGATCGGATTCCTCCCCCTTTTCAGGGGGAGGTTGGGTCTTACTTCCCGGCGTCCGTCAGCAGCTTGATATCTTCGTCGCTGAGCTTGAGCCGGACGCCCTTCGCGAGGCTCTTCACCTGTTCCACCGATGTCGCCGAGGCGATCGGCGCCGTGACGCCGGGCTGGGCGACCAGCCACGCTAACGACACTTCAGCCGGCGTCGCGTCATTGGCCTTTGCGACCTGATCGAGCACGCCGAGGATTTTTTCGCCCTTGGCGTCGAGATACTTTTCGGCGCCGCCGCCGCGTGGTGATTTGCCGAAGTCGGCCTTGGAGCGGTACTTGCCGGTCAGAAAACCTGCCGCGAGGCTGTAATAGACCACGGTGCCGATTTCGTCTTCGATCACCAGGTCGCGCAGGGCCTCGAATTCTTCGCGGTCATAGAGATTGTAGCGCGGCTGCAGCACTTCGTAGCGCGGCAGCGACTTGATGACGGCGGTTTCGTTGGCTTCCTTGACCATCTGCGATGTGTAGTTCGACGCGCCAATGACGCGGACGCGGCCGGAGCGTACCAGCGGATCGTAGGCCTCAAGCGTTTCGGCATGCTCGGTCTCGGCATCGGGCCAGTGGCTGAAATACAGGTCGATATAGTCGGTCTGCAGGCGCTGCAGCGAGCCTTCAATACTGTTGTGAACCGCCTCCGCGCTGAGCCCGCCGGGCTTGTTGGCGGAGTTTGCCTTGCTGAAGATATGCACCGCGTCACGATTGCCGCGGGCCTTCAGCCACTTGCCGATGATCGTTTCGCTCATGCCGGGCGGGTTGCCGGGCACCCAGTTGGGATAGCCCTCGGCGGTATCGATGGCGGTAAAGCCTTCATCGACATAGGCATCGAGAATGTCGAAGCCGAGTTTTTCGTCGACGGTCCAGCCAAAGACATTGCCACCCAGAACCAGGGGTTCGATGACGAGTTCACTGCGACCTAAGGGGCGACGGTCCATGATGCTTCTCCATTTTGCTGTGTGAGCTTAAACGCCTGCAGCCGGTTTCGGTTCAGGCGGGACACGCGGCGCACAGAAGTCCAGTGCCCGCGTGATCGCCTGCAGCGAGCCGCCTAAGTCGATATAGGCAAAGCTGCCGCCGGTATCATCGACGTGGCGCAGATAAATAAAGCTGCCTTGCCCGATGCGTTCGAGCAGCCAATCGGCGCGCTGCACAAAGCGTCCACCATAGGGCGCCTCGGAGGGCTCGGCGGTGAAGCTGGCATTTTCGCGGTCCAGCGTCATTTCCCATTCGCCAAGCACCGGCCGACGATTGGTATGGACGTGCACGCCTGTGGAGAAATCATCCTCGCAGCGCACCGCGAGGCAGGTGTATTGCTGCGGCGTGGCGTCGCGGTCGCAGCCTAAAGTTGCACGGTCACCTTCGCCCGGCAGTGGCGAATAGTGCCAGCCCGGTTGCTGGGCCACCGCGGGTGTAGCTTGCAAAATGATCGCGAGGATCAGGCCTTTTTGGGTTCGATGAAGTCCCATTTATTCCCGTACAAATCTTCGAACACGGCGACGGTGCCATAGGGTTCCTGTCGGGGTGCTTCGAGGAATTTGACGCCATTTTCCAGCATCACGGCATGGTCGCGGATGAAGTGGCTGGTGTTGAGAAAGAACATCACGCGGCCGCCGCACTGGTTGCCGATGGCGGCTATTTGCGCCGGGCCATCGGCCTTAGCCAGCAGCAGTTGCGCGCCGGATTGGCCGGCGGGGGCGACTATGACCCAGCGCTTGCCGCCGCCCATATCGGTATCGGCCACGAGGTTGAAGCCGAGCGTGTCGCAGTAGAAAGAGATGGCGTCGTCGTAATCGGCGACGAGCAGGGATACGGTGGCAAGGGATTGTGTCATGGCGGGCATGGATCACCAGCCCGTGTGCCGGGTCAAGCTGTGATCGGTGCGGCGAACGGTTCATTTCAAAACCGTCCAATCCTGTGGAATGATGTTCCGGCTGTCATCATATTGACCAAATGGTCAAACTCCCCTGTTGCGCTCCTTTGGATTCTACGCTTTGTTGGCGCCCAAGCCTCGGTCGGCAGCCGGGTGCGCATAAAATACTCGGGAGACAACAATCATGAAATTGATGAAAACCCTGCTTCTGGCGACCGCAATGGTGGCCGTTGCCGCCGGTGCGGCCCAGGCTAAGCAGTTGATCTATTGCTCGGAAGCTTCGCCCAAGCATTTTGATCCAGCTATGGCCACAGGTGGTAACGACTTCGACGCGTCCGCACGGACGATCTACAACCGTCTGGTCGAATTCAAGCACGGCGCTACCGAACTCGAGCCCGGCCTGGCCGACAGCTGGGAAATTTCGGCCGATGGTCTGGAATACACCTTCAAGCTGCACCCCGGCACCAAGTTCCAGACCACCGACTATTTCACGCCGACGCGTGACCTGAACGCCGATGACGTGGTGTTCTCCTTCGAGCGTCAGTTCAAGGAAGACAATCCATTCCACGCATACCTGGCCGATAGCCAGTACGAATACTACGAAGCCATGGCCATGCCTTCCTACATCAAGGAAGTAGTCAAGGTTGACGACCTGACAGTCAAGATCGTGCTGAACACGCCAAACTCGCCGATGCTGGCAAACCTGGGCATGGATTTCGCATCCATCGTCTCCAAGGAATATGCCGACCAGTTGATCGCTTCCGGCACCGAAACCGATTTCGCGTCCAAGCCAGTCGGCACCGGCCCTTTCCAGTATGTCGACTATCAGCTCGACAGCGTCATCCGCTACGCCGCCTTCCCCGACTACTTCAAGGGCAAGGTCGCGCTCGATGACCTGATCTTTGCGATCACTCCCGACACCACTGCTCGTACCCAGCGCCTGCTGGCTGGCGAATGCGATATCATGAGCTATCCTAGCCCGACCGATATCGCCTCGCTCAAGGAAAACACCGATCTCGTGGTGCTCGATCAGGCCGGCCTCAACGTCGGGTACATGAGCTACAACACCACCGTTGCGCCGACCGATGACGTTGAAGTCCGCAAGGCCCTCAGCATGGCCATCAACAAGCCAGCCCTGGTCGAAGCCCTGTTCGGCGCCGGCAATGCCGAGCCAGCCAAGAACCTGATCCCGCCGACCATGTGGTCGTATAACGACGCGACCCCAGAGCAGGAATACAACCCCGAGAAGGCCAAGGAAATC
>JAQGKG010000189.1 GCA_028290245.1 Devosia sp.
ACCCATCGGCGGCCAGCCGATACTCTCGCATCCCGAGGAAGGTAAAATTATGCTCGATTAGCCAGTCAAGAAACCGCAGCGGTTCGTCCTTCTGCGCCGCCGGGCTCTGCTCCAGCGTGGCTATCGCCCGCCGCAGCCGCTCCAGCATGGGCTGCCAGTCGCGCACCGCGCTGGTCACCTCGCTCATGGTCGCATCGACCTCGCGGGTCAGCGCATCGACATCCGCCACCGGATCGCTGTGGATATGCAGCAGGCTCAGCGCCAGTCCGCCGTTCTCGCTGACCTGCCCATGCTCGATCTTGACCACCGGATGGGTGAACAACCGCACGGTGCCGCCTGCCGCGCGGATCGCCGCCAGCGCCGAGTCGACGATGAACGGCATATCCGGCGAAACCACGTCCAGCACCAGGGCATCGCCCGCCTGTGCCGGCTGTGTGGCCGTCAAGCGGCTGCCGTCGCCCTCAAAGCCTAGCAAATGCTGATACGACCGCCGCAGGTTTGCCTCAAACTGCTCGGGCGACACCAAGCCCAGGTCCTCGCCATCTGTCGCCAATACTGCGGCCCGTAGAAAGCGTGCAAAGCCCGCGTCCTCGCTTACCAATGCCGCAGCCCGCGCCAGCAGGTCTGGACGCCTCGATTGTCCCAGGTCCATTTATCGACTCCCCAATTCGCCGCATCAGTCTAGGCATGCCATGCCCGCGTGTCGCCATTCAGTTCTTACGATAGCCACACTCCGCGATGGCTCCATGACAGCGGCGCATTATGGTCTCAGAAAGCTTCTGGAATGAATTTGCGCCCAATTGACCGTTTCACCACTTAGGGCCATGTTTTTCCCGCCGGAGTGCTATTTGCAGCAAAGCGTTTTCTCACGCGCTCAAAAGGCGCGAGGTCGCTATCTTGCGATACCCTAGTTGTCTGGTAGTCTTTCAGTCATTCGATCTCAGCGGGAGACAGAGATGAAGAACGCTTCCAAATTTATCGCCTACACCGCCCTTGCCGCGTCACTCACGCTAGGCTTTGCGGTCACGGCGCATGCTCAGGATCGCACCCTGATCAACGTCAGCTACGACCCGACGCGCGAACTCTACCAGCAGTTCAATGAGGCATTCATTGCCCATTGGCAGGCTGAAAACGGCGAAACCGTCGCCATCGAAAATACCCATGGCGGCTCCGGCGCTCAGGCCCGTACCGTCATCGACGGACTTGAAGCCGATGTGGTGACGCTGGCGCTTGAATCCGACATCAACGCCATTTCCGATGCGAATCCCAAGCTGATCCCAGCCGATTGGCGCGGCACCTTCGAAAACAACAACGCGCCCTACACCTCGACCATCGTATTCCTCGTCCGCAAGGGCAACCCAGACGGCATCGCCGATTGGGGCGACCTGATCAAGGACGGCGTCGAAGTCATCACGCCAAATCCAAAGACCTCGGGCGGCGCTCGCTGGAACCTGCTCGCTGCATGGGCTTGGGCCAAGGCACAGCCCGGCGGCTCCGATGAAACCGCACAGGCTTTTGTCACCGAACTCTACAAGCACGTTCCAGTGCTCGATACCGGCGCTCGTGGCTCGACCACGACCTTCGTTCAGCGCGGCATCGGCGACGTCCTGCTGGCCTGGGAAAACGAGGCCTATCTTGCCCTCGAGGAACTCGGCCCCGACGCCTTTGATATCGTGACCCCCTCGGTCTCGATCCTGGCCGAGCCTCCCGTCGCGCTGGTGGTCGGCAATGCCGAAAAGAAGGGCAATACCGATCTGGCCCAGGCCTATCTCGAATACCTGTATTCGGATGAAGGCCAGTCGATCGCTGCCGCCAACTACTACCGCCCGTTCAAGCCGGCAGCTGCTGCCCCCGAAGACATCGCCCGCTTTGGCGAAGTTAATCTGGTGACCATCGCCGACTTCGGCGGCTGGCGCGAAGCCCAGCCCCACTTCTTCGGCGAAGGCGGCATCTTCGACCAGATCTACTCCGGCACCCCTGCCGCTCCTCAATAAATCGTCCTCCCAGACGCAAAACGCCGGCCCCAGTGGCCGGCGTTTTTGTTGGAAGCGCTCTAATAGGCATGAACTCAACTGCCCAGCCAAGAGTGGAGCCACCCCTCGCCCCTTGTTGGAGAGGGACGACCTGACGCGTTCAGCGGAAGGTCAGGGTGAGGGGTACTGCGCTCTCCCATGCTTAGATGATCGTGGAGCCACCCCCTCATCCGCCCTGCAGGCCCCTTCTCCCACGAGGGGAGAAGAGGAGATCGTGGCTTATGCCAGCGCCCTCAATGCACGGTGGGCACGTCCACGGGCTCATCTTCGTCATCCTCTTCCGACCCGACCTTCGGCCCAGCCCAGAACACGATATACAGCAGCTCTTCCCCCGACGCGTCAGTGATCTCGATTGAACGTGGCAGCCGCGTATCGCCGCCTGTACTGGCCGCGTGCTCGACGATCGCCTTGGCCAGCGCCGCCGCATTGTGCTCAGCCGCCTCGAGGTCCGGCAGGTCACTGCCATCAACGTCGGGGATCAGTTCGTCATCGGTGCGATAATGAAAGTAAAATCGGGGCATGCGCGCCTCCCTGGATAAGGGCAATGCCGAAGCAGGCAAGGAGTTGCCAGCCTGCCAGCTTCAGTGCGGTCAGTCGAGGCCGGTCAGCCCATGATATTGATGGCGCTGCCACACCAGCGGCGTCCGGCTGGTAATGCTTTCAGCTTCGATGATCGCCCCAGCAAACAGCACATGCGTGCCGGTTTCCATCGCGCCGATCACTTCGCAGTCAAGCGCTGTGACCGCGCCCTGCAGCATCGGATGCCCCGATGGCCATTCGCTCCAGACGCCGCGGCTAAATCGTTCTTCGGCCACGACCCGCCCCGCAAAGGCGTCGGCAACCTCGCTCTGGTCAGCGGCCAGCATCGCAAACGAAAACCCGCCCGTCTTGGCGATCAGGTCAGCCAACCGGCTCAATATGTCGATTGAGATCAATATTGTCGGTGGGTTCATCGATAGCGACATGACCGACGTCACCGTCCGCCCGATCCGCTCATCGCCACGCCGGGCCGTCACGAGGCTGACAGTTGAGGCCATCGCCGCCATGGCAGAGCGAAACTCCGCGTTGCCGACAACCGGTTGGCGGGAAGGGCGCAGATGCATGGTGTCGGGCAATTCGAAGTCAGCCATAACGCTATTCAATTCTCTCTCCGGGTACAGGTAACAACCCGACGATCAGCTGCGTCGTTCCGCCAGCGATGACACCGTATCCCTTGCAATCTAGCGTCGCGCCGTCTAATTTCCAAGCCATGACTTTGAAAACCTCCGGCGCCAATATGTCAATCGACAACTGGGAAGACACCGCTCGCCCCGGCGTTGCCCCGGCATGGTCTCCGCGCAGCCCGGCCGAGCGCGTCTTGATGGCCCTCAAGATGCACGGCGCCCTGTCCTCCGCTGAACTCGGCGCCAAGCTGTCGACCACCGGCGTAGGCGCACGCCAGCAATTTGCTCGACTTGCCGAGGAAGGCCTGGTCGCAT
>JAQGKG010000208.1 GCA_028290245.1 Devosia sp.
AACCATTCCAAACTGTGGTGGCCATCCATGTTCTCGCTGCTCCCCGATCACCGCCGCTCTTTCATCAGCCTTTCCGAACGCGAAATCCTGTCGCTGGCGATTGCCGTCGAGGAAGAAGACGGTCGCATCTATTCGGAATTCGCGACCCGGCTGACGGACAATTATCCTGGCTCAGCAGCCTTGTTCGAGGGCATCGCCGCCGAAGAGGACGAGCACCGGCGCCTTCTGCTCGATCTTTACATAGCATGCTATGGAACGCATCTGGTCCCCATCCGCCGTGAGCATGTGAAAGGCTTCATTGCGCGCAAGCCGATCTGGCTAATGAAGACGCTGAGCCTTGCCACCGTGCGCCAGCAGGTCTGGGAAATGGAGGAGGGCGCCTACCGCTTCTATATGGAAGCCGCCAAACAGGTCACTGACGCAGGCATCCGCAAGCTGCTGGGTGATCTCGCGGCGCAGGAGCGCAAGCATGCCGATGCCGCCGACCAAATCGACGCCATTGCCCTTGGCGCCGAAGGCCGTGACGTCGAAAAAACCGAAGCGCAGCGCCAGTTCGTTTTGACCTACGTGCAGCCAGGCCTCGCCGGCTTGATGGATGGCTCGGTCTCCACCCTGGCACCAGTGTTCGCCGCAGCCTTTGCCACCGGCGATACGCACCAGACTTTCCTCGTCGGCCTCGCTGCCGCCATCGGCGCTGGCATTTCCATGGGCTTTACCGAGGCCGCGTCCGATGATGGCAAGCTCACCGGCCGCGGTTCGCCCCTCAAGCGCGGCCTCTCGGCGGGCATCATGACGGCCCTCGGCGGCCTCGGCCACGCGCTGCCCTACATGATCCACGACTTCACCATCGCCACCAGCGTCGCCGTGGTCGTCGTGCTGATCGAGCTCTGGGCCATCGCCTTCATTCAGAATCGCTACATGCACACCCCGTTCTGGCGCGCCGTCATGCAGGTCGTACTCGGCGGCTCGCTGGTTTTCGCCGCCGGCATCATCATCGGCAATGCCTAGGCGTATTCCGCCCCGATCAGGCTCGCCGCCTTGCTGCCGATCGCCATAGCGGGCGCGTTGGTGTTGCCCGAAACAATGGCCGGCATGATCGAGCAGTCGATCACCCGCAGCCTATCAACCCCGCGCACCTTGAGGTCCGGCCCAACCACCGCCGTCGGGTCACTCGCCAGCCCCATGCGCAATGTCCCGACCGGATGATAGTTAGTCTTGACCGTCTGGCCGCAATAGCGCTCCAGCGCCGCCGGATCATCCATCACGGCCGCACCGGGCAGTAGTTCCTCGGCAATGCGCGACTTGAATGGTTCGGTGTCGAGCAGTTTTCGCGCCGTTCCCAGTGCCTTGATGGTCAGTCGCAAATCATCGGGATCACCGAAGAAATTGCAGTTCACCAGCGGCTGGTCTTTCGGATCGGCCGAGCGCAGCGTCACCGACCCGCGCGCCTTGGGTCGCAGCAAGCATGAGGTAAACGTCACGCCCCAGGTCGGCTTGGCGGCGCTGACGTCACGGTCGAGATAGACGATGGGCGCGCAATACAGCTGGATGGTTGGCCGGTCGCCGCCATCGGGGTCAAAAAACAGGCAGGCCTCAATGCCGGTCGTGGTCACCGGTCCCGAGTTGAACAGCATATACTGCAAGCCATTGCGCAGCATGTTCCAGCCCTTGTCCTGGCCGAAGTAGCCGGACGGACCCTTGGTGGTGGCGATGACCGGGACCTCGTGGTGGTCCTGTAGATTCTGCCCGACACCAGCAATGTCGGCGACCACCTCGATGCCATGCGCGCGCAGGTGATCGGCCGGGCCAATGCCACTCAGCAGCATTAGCTTGGCGCTATTATAGGTGCCCGAAGCGACCAGCACTTCGCGCTCGGCACGCACGGTCTGCGTCGCGCCGTCCTTCACATATTCCACGCCAACAGCCCGACCATTCTCGACCACGATCCGGTCGACGCGCGCCCCCGTGATGATGGTCAGCCGCTTGTCATGCGCCAAGTCATCGAGGAACGCCTTCTTGGCATCGGAGCGCTCCTTATAGCGGCCCCATTGCCCGTAAGTGTGCTGCATGATGCCAACGCCGTTCTGCCGGGCACCGTTAAAATCGGGGTTGTATTGATGGCCCAAAGCCTGCGCCGCCAGCAGGAATTGTTCGGTGGTCGGCGAGATATGCCCGGGCTCCGAAACGCGCAGGTTGCCGCCGATGCCGTGATACCCGTCGTTGAAACGACTATTGGATTCCACGCCGGTAAAATGCGGCAGCATGTCCGCGTAGGACCACGCACCATCGTTGCCCAGCCCGGCGGCCCAGCCATCATAATCCTCGGCCTGCCCCCGCATATAGACCATGGCATTGACCGCGCTGCCGCCCCCGAGCGCCTTGCCCACCGGCACGATGGGAGCACGGCCGCCAAGCTGTGGCTGCGGCACCGTCTGGTGCATTTCAAGGAACGTGTCCTGCGCCAGATATTTCATATAGCCGGCCGGCATCGCCATGATCCGGTTGGTCGTCGCCGGACCGCGCTCCAGCAGCAGCACTGAAAATCCAAACTCCCGCACCAGCCGCATGGCGGTTACCGAAGCCGCCGAACCACCGCCGGCGATGATAAAGTCGTAAGCCATGGCTTAGCCCGCCTTGTTCCGCTCTCGCGATGCTTCCGCCGACGCCCGCTTCTCTGCCTTGCGCTGGGCCGCTAACTTTGCCGCGTCGTCACCCAGATGCGCCGCGCCGCGTTGCCTGGCCAAATCCATCTGCTTCTGCCGCTCGGCCGCCGCGGCATGCTTGTCGGCCTCGCCGACGCAGTGCGGGCACGAGACGCCCTCGACATAATCCGGGCTGGCACGGTCTTCCGCCGTCAGCGGATGCCGGCAGGCGCGGCATAGGGTG
>JAQGKG010000232.1 GCA_028290245.1 Devosia sp.
CATTCCGGTGATCCATGTCCGACATGAGAGTCCCGAGGGCTCGCCGTTTTTCGTTGCTGGAACACCCGGCGCCGAGATCATCCCAGCGGTAGCACCCAAGACTGGCGAACAGGTCGTCGTGAAAAACTTTCCGAACGCGTTTCGCGACACGGACCTCAAGGGTAAGCTGGACGCAGCAGGCATAAAGGATGTCGTCATCGTCGGGGCCATGAGCCACATGTGCATCGACGCTACCGCCAGGGCTGCTGCCGATTACGGTTTCAACGTGACAGTCGTCGAAGATGCTGCTGCAACTCGGGACGCCGAGTTTGACGGCATGACCGTTCCAGCAGGTCAGGTGCATGCCGCATTCATGTCGGCCCTTGGCTTCGCTTACGGCAAGGTCGTGAAGGCCGATGAATACCTAAAGTAAGTGAAATGCCCTGCGCTTGGGTGCGGGGCATTCATCGCTTGGTCATTCGCGGAGACGCAGGTGCAAACAACGGCAGCTTTTATTGGCCGGCGCCGGCTTACACCCTGGCTGAAATGGGGTCGCTTGCGGACGGCGGCTTCCCTCCAACGCACAAGGCCCGCACATGGCGGGCCTTTCAAGAGTCCTGAGCTGAAAACTACTGCCTTGAAAACCGCAGGCGGCCAATCTCATCGTATTCTTGTTGTTCGACCTTGAGCTGCTCGTCTTTCTCGCGCTGATGTTCGCGCTGGTCGAGCAGTTCGACCTTCTTGAGGTCTTCGAGGGCTTCGGCCAGACCATCCTGGGCCGCTTCGAGCTTGCCCTTCATGTCGCCGGCGGAATTGAGCAGATTGTCGCGGCGCGTCAGCGCGGCCTTGGCGAAGGTCGAATAGGCGAAATGCGCCACATCCGAAATGCCGGTCTTGGTCTGCTCGATTTCGATCTGCTGATCGAGCTCGGACGCCATGCGCTCGAAATCGCTGATCATCATTTCGATCTGTGCGACCTGACGACGCTTCTCGTCCACTTGGAACTTCTTGAGCCGAATGAGGCTCTCGCTGCGCGATTTCAAGACCTGTACTCCTTACACACCAAGTCAGTTCCGGGACGCAAACACCGTCCCATCAGCCTGCCGCGCCCGCTTGCTCCATGATCACCTTGAGCATTTCATAGCCCTCGGCAATCGATGTCGTATCCTCCCGGCTTTGACTTAGAAAAGCCTCAAGCGCCGGATTGATTGCGATCGCGCGGTCCACTTTCGGATCTGACCCTTTCCGGTAAGCCCCCAGCCGGATCAGTTCCTCCATGTCCGAGAAAATGGACATGAGCTCTCTTGCCTTCGCCAGGACCGGCCGAAATTCGGTCGGGACACACCCTGGCATGGTGCGCGAGATGGACCGGAGCACGTTGACTGCAGGGTAACGACCCCGTTCCGCAATCCCGCGCTCCATCACGATGTGACCATCGAGAATACCGCGTACGGCATCCGCAATGGGCTCATTGTGATCATCACCTTCCACCAAAACGGTAAATAGACCCGTAATAGAACCCGTCGTAGGCGTGCCGGGACCCGCTCTTTCGAGCAATCGTGGCAATTCCGTGAAAACTGTCGGTGGATAACCCTTCGCCGTGGGCGGTTCGCCGATGGCCAAGCCGATCTCGCGCTGCGCCATTGCAAAGCGCGT
The DNA here is from genome assembly GCA_028290245.1 of Devosia sp. GTDB lineage: Bacteria > Pseudomonadota > Alphaproteobacteria > Rhizobiales > Devosiaceae > Devosia. The sequence goes on from JAQGKG010000232.1 coordinate 1,636, forward strand.
CAGGCTGTCCATCATGCACAGCACCCGCTTGCCCTGGTCACGGAAGAACTCGGCTAGGGCCAGCGACATATAGGCCGCCTGCCGCCGCATCAAAGCCGCTTCGTCCGAGGTGGCGACCACCACCACAGCTCGGGCCAGGCCTTCCTCGCCAAGATACTCCTGGACGAACTCATGCACTTCGCGGCCGCGCTCGCCGATCAGCCCGATCACCGAGACGTCGACATCGGTATTACGTGCCAGCATCGACATCAACACCGACTTGCCGACGCCCGAGCCGGCAAAGATGCCCATGCGCTGGCCTTCGCACAGCGTCGTAAAGGTATTGAGGCAGCGCACGCCAAGGTTGAGCGGATCGCCGACGCGGACGCGGTCATGCGCCAGCAGCGGGTCTTGCCGTAGAGGGAATGCCTTGGCACCGCGCGGCAACGGTCCCTTGCCATCGATCGGCTCGCCATTGGCATTGATCACCCGGCCCAGCCAAGCCTCGGACGGAAACGCTGCCCCATCATGACGCTGGAACACCGCCTTGCAGCCCAAGCGTACGCCGCCCAGTTGGCCGAACGGCAGGCACAGCGCATGGCCGTCCTTGAAGCCGATGATCTCGGCCGCCAGTTGCTCACTATTGACGGTCTCGATCTGCACGCGGCCGCCGACGCGCAACTCGCGCACTGGCCCAACGATCTCAATAAGGAGCCCTTGCACAGATTTGACTCGGCCGAACACCTCGATGTCGTCGATCGCGTCAATAGCAGAGATCAGTGCCTTCATAATGCGTTCAGGTTCCGTTCATCGCCACGGCCGGTTTATGGTTTCCAGCGGGCTCGATTCGGGGACATCTTCGAATCACACCGTAACCCATTGTTAAGCAAATGGCGCTATTTGAGGGGTTGGCCCGGTCTGTCCGCTGCATTGCGTCGATACCCCGCCAACCCCCCCATACAGCTACGATTGCACGAGTCGGATGAGTCGCTTAGAACAGCTACTTAAACCATTTTGTTAAGAAAAATTGATAGAATTAACCTATAACTTTCAATAACTTAGACTAAATTCATCCTAACGTCGTTTGCGTATTGCCGAACCGAATTAAACTTTGTTAACTATTTGAGCTTAGGGTTCAGTCATATCCAGTAGGGTTGGCGTGGCAAGTCCAGGTCCACGGTTCCAGCAGGAACGACATGACAAGGGGAATATAATGCGGGTACTCCTTATTGAGGACGACAGCGCGACAGCGCAGAGCATCGAACTGATGCTTAAGTCGGAAAGTTTCAACGTCTACACCACCGACCTCGGTGAAGAAGGCGTCGATCT
>JAQGKG010000275.1 GCA_028290245.1 Devosia sp.
GCCGGCTACTCCTGCCGATCCAGAAACTTGCGAACCCGTTCAGAAGACGGATTTGAGAAGAATATCTCAGGCGGGGCTTTCTCGATGATCAGGCCCTTGTCGAAGAAAACCACCTGGTCCGACACCATACGGGCGAACTCCATCTCGTGGGTGACGACGACCATCGTATAGCCTTCGCCGGAGAGGTCTCGCATCACCTGCAAAACCTCGCCGACCCGTTCCGGATCGAGCGCCGAGGTGGGTTCGTCGAACAGGATCACTTCGGGGCTCATTGCCAGGGCCCTGGCGATCGCGACGCGCTGCTTTTGCCCACCCGAGAGCGTGAAGGGATAGACCTCCGCCTTGTCGCCGAGGCCGACCTTTTCCAGCAGCCGGAGGGCGAGTTCCCGCGCTTCCGCCTTCGGCATTCCCTTCACCTTGACTGGCGATATCGACACATTCTGGGCCACGGTCAGATGCGGCCACAGGTTGAAGCTTTGGAACACCATGCCGGTGCGGGCCCGTGTAGCCGCCATCTCGCGATTGGTCATCGGCCGCTGTTTTTCAGCATTATAGCCAATCTGCTGGCCGGCAATGAACACCGAGCCGCTGTCGGGCTCCTCCAGCCAGTTGATGCAGCGCAGCATGGTCGACTTGCCGGAGCCCGAAGACCCCAGGATGCTGACCACCTCACCTTTTCGCACGACGAGATCGATGTCGCGCAGCACCTCTACGCCCGAGAAGCTCTTGGACAGTTTGCGGATTTCGACGGCTGGACGATCAGACATTCTCGAAACCTCTCTTGGTGCCGAACGTGCCGGCTTTCTTGACCACCAGCTCGAGACAGACGGTGATGGCCCAATACAGCAGGATGGCGACCACGAAGGCCGGCATCGGAATGAAATAGGTCGCCTGAACCGAATTGGCGGCTGCCGTCAGCTCCTGGACGGTGATGATGGCAAGGAAGGATGTGTCCTTGAGCGCATAAATCAGCTGGTTGCCGATCAGAGGCCGCGTGCGCAACAGCAGTTGCGGCAGGATGATATGTAGAAAAATGTTCCCCGGCAGGAAGCCGTGCGCCTCGGCGGCCTCAACAGTGCCGGGCGGCAACACCAGGCGGCTGCCGCGAAGGATTTCGGTGAAATAGGCTCCGTGATAGATGATCATGGCGACGAGGCCGGCCGTAACCGCATTCATGCGCAGTCCAAGTTGTGGCAGGCCATAGTAGAGCAGATAGGCCAGCACCAGAAACGGCAGCGCCCGCATGGCGTTGATGAAAGCGCGCAGCAACCACGCCAGAACGCCGCCGCGCTCAAGGCAGTAAAGCATCAGGCAGCCCAGCACGAAGGCGCCAAGGATTGACAGGGTGAACAGCCAGCACGTCAGCCACAGGCCGGCGAGGATAGTGTTTCGCGCTTCCCAGATGATGGTCCATTCGGTCATGAGCGGCACCTACATCGCAAGCCGGCCAGCCGATTTTTCGGCCAGGGACTGCAGCTTCAGAAGAACGCTGATGATGAGCATGTAGAGCAGTCCCGCGGCGAGGATCGGCGGCAGCGGTTCATAGGTCACGGCACTGATCCGGTTGGTGACGCGGGTCAGGTCCACCAATCCGATAATGGCAATCGCCGGGCTGCTCTTGATCAGAAAGGTCATTTCATTCACGAGGCCAGGCAGGCTGGTGATGATCATCTGCGGCAGCATGATGTTTCTGAACATCGTGGCCGGTGTCATCCCGGAGGCCAGCGCCGCCTCACGCTGATCGCGCGAGAAATTGAGGAAAGCCGTCCGCCAGATTTCCGCATTGAAGGCGGCGGTATTCAGCGTCAACGCCACGATTGCGACGGTGTATCGATCCAGCGACAGGCCAAGCGTCGGTGCGGCCAAAAACAGAAACAAAACCAGGGTAACCAGCGGGGTGGCGCGCGCCAGGCTGACATAGACGGCAAGGATTTGATCGACGACGGGGATACGTGCTGTCCGGAGGAGCGCGATGACCAGACCGATCACTAGTCCCATGGCGATGGAAACGCCGGATATCCAAAGCGTCACCCAAGCCCCTTCCAGCAGCAGTATCCAGGCGCGTTCGGTCATATGGAGTTCCGTTGTTGCCAGCGGGGCCTAGGCTGAAAGATCAGGCCCGGTGCGGATGCATCGAGCCTGAGGGATGATCAGTTCATGCCAGCCAGTTCGTGGAATTGGTCGACTTCCTGGACCGGCACGATCGGGAGGGTGGGATAATTTTCCCCGATTCATTTTGTCTGCAGTTCAGCCAACCGGCCGTTGTCGCGGATCAGGGTCATGAAGCCCGTGGCGAACTCGAGCAGTTCGGGGCTTTCCTTGGGGATTGGCCAGGCGGCAAAGCCGTCGCCGGATACCGCAATGCCCTTTTCAAAGACGTCGCCGCGGTTCTTGACCAGATCGTTGATCGAGATCAGAGCGTTGATGACGTAGTCGAGACGCTGGTTGGCCAGATCGGCATAGGCCTCGGGATAGGATGGGTATTCAACGACTTCGCCGATCTCGCAATTCACTGCAGCCATCATGGCCTTGAGCTCGGGCAAACGGGCGAGGAGCGCGCTGCCGGCCTGAACGCCGACGGTCTTGCCGCAGAGGCTTGCGATGTCGCTCAGGCGGTCATCACCGAGGCGCTTGACGTAGAAATGCTGTGCCGAGGCAAACGGCGGAGCGAAATTGAACACGCGCAGGCGTTCATCCGTAACCAGCGCGCCGGTGAAAGCCAGATCGTACTGGCCGGCCGATACGGAGGCCAGCAATCCGGTCCAGGGCAGGATTTCCTGGCGCACTTCGATGCCCTGCTCGGTTGCGTAGGCCTGCATGTCCACCAGGAGGTCCTTGTGAAAGCCCTCCGGCTGGCCATCGACGATGAAGTTGAATGGTGCGTAGTCGTCTTCAGTCGCAACCGTCATGTAGCCGCGGGTCTTGATATCTGCCATGTCGGCGTAGGCCGACAATGTGCCGGCCAAAACTGCTCCAGCGATTACCAGGTGGCGCAGCAGATGGCGCGGTTTGGCGGACGTCGTTTTGAAGTGCTGCATTGCTCACTGCCCTATCGTTTGAAGAAATCGTCAGACGCCAATGCCGTTCTGCCGTCTTTGTAGGCTGATCATAGGTTTGCCTATTCGGCGGGCGGTAGGGCCAGTTTTGCATCGCGCTTGTGTCAGATGCGGATTTTCCACCGCCGGCGCGCGGGACCGCGTCACTCTCCTCTGGAGCCAACTATTAGTGTGCACTGTGCAAGCACACCGGGGACCAGAGCGGCCAAAGTCCCGGTTGCAGGGCGTCACAGCCCGGCTTGGTCGACCTCGTAGCAAAACACTAAATTTAGAATTCAGCGGTCAATCCCGACTCAACGGCGCTGGCCCGGGAATTGCATTATGGATGTGACCAACCGGAGGAGCAGCATTTGAACGATCAACTCTTCCCGGTTCACCTCGATCATGGCCGCAGCCTGCAGGAACAGCTCCGCGAGTCTCTCGTCTCGGCAATTCTCGGCGGCTTCTTCCCCGCAAACGACCCGCTGCCCTCGTGCCGCAAGCTGGCTGATCGTCTCGCGATATCGCGCAACACCGTCAATGTCGTTTATGAGGGCCTAAGTCGATAGCGGCTATATCGTCAGCCGCCCCAAGAAGGGTTTTTTCCTCGACACTTCGTACTCAGCCTCCAACCAGGACGAGCGCGTTGAAAAGCCAGGAACGTTGCCGGGCGAACGGCCACCCGGACGCGGTCCAGACTGGGAGGCCCGCTTCAAGCTGCGTCCCGGTTCAAAGTCCAGCGTTGCCAAGCCGCAGGACTGGGCGCGCTATCCCTATCCGTTCGTTTATGGCCAACCGATGCGGGACCTGTTTCCACTCAAGCAGTGGCAGGAGGCGTCGCGCCAGTCGACCAGACCGGAAAGCGCCGGCCTGTGGCTGAACGATCGGTTCGACCGCGACGACGAGATGCTCGTGGAACAATTGCGCACCCGCGTGTTGCCCAAGCGCGGCATCTGGGCAAAGCCAAGCGAAATTCTGGTCACCATCGGCTCGCAGAACGCCCTGTATCTGATCGCCAACCTGCTGATGAGCCGCGACACCAAGGTTGCGCTGGAAACTCCCGGCTATCGAGATGCGCTGTCGATCTTCGAGCTGCATGGCGCCCAAATCCAGCTGCACGGGCTGGACGGCGAAGGCATGGTGCTCGGCGAAAATCTCAAGGACAGCGACTACCTTTACCTGACCCCCAGTCACCAGGTCCCGACCGGCATTTCAATGAGCGCGAACCGGCGTGCTCAGCTGATGCAGACCGTGATCCAGAATGATCAGATCATAATCGAGGATGATTATGATGCCGAGCTCAGCTTGGACCGAGACGCGCTGCCCGCAATCAAGGCAGGCGATACGTCCGGCCGGGTTATCTATGTCTCCAGCATTTCCAAGCCTTTCTCGCCGGGTTTGCGGTTGGGCTATCTGGTAGCCGATGCGGACTTGGTCGATGAACTGCGCGCCTTGCGGCGCTTGATGTATCGCCACCCGCCTCTTAACAATCAGCGCCTGCTCGCCGAATTCATGGCGCAGGGCCACTACGACGTGCATCTGCGCAGCTTCCGTGCCCAGCATGCCCGTCGGCGCGACATCCTCGAGAAGGCCCTACGAGGCGACCTGGACGCCTGCCGCCGCATTGGCTCAGACGGCTCTAGCGCATTTTGGCTGGAGGCACCAAGCGGCGTGGACACCCGCCAGCTCGCATGGGCCGCAGCCCAGAAGGGCGTGGTCGTCGAACACGGCGAACAGTTCTTTCTCAGTGGCACCGCCCCCACCAACTTCATGCGCCTCGGTTTCAACGCCATTGACGCTGACCGCATCGGGCCGGGCGTAGGCATTCTCGCCGGCGTCATGGATCGACTGTGATGCCCACACGCAAATCATCTCACATGTCTGACGTACCTATCTATCGAGGAGTTCCATCATGACCGCCGCACCGCAGACCAATGACCTCGGCCCCGTCATCGAGGCAGATCGTGCCCATGTCTGGCACCACATGCTGCAGCACAAGCCGCTGGAAACCAGCGAGCCGCGCATCATCGTCGAAGGCAAGGGAATGCGCGTCTGGGACGCGAGGGGCCGCGAATACCTCGACGCGCTATCTGGCGGCGTCTGGACGGTGAATGTCGGCTACGGCCGCACCTCGATAGCCGACGCAGTGCGCGACCAACTGGTCCGCATGAACTACTTTGCACAATCGGCAGGCTCCATCCCTGCTGCCCTTTTCGCCGAGGCATTGCTCAAGAAAATGCCCGGCCTGTCGCGCGTTTATTTCGGCAATTCCGGCTCGGAGGCCAACGAGAAGGTCTTCAAGATGGTGCGCCAGATTTCGCAGAAGCATCATGAAGGCCGCAAGTGGAAGATCCTCTACCGCGAGCGCGACTATCACGGCACCACCATCGCCACCCTCGCCGCTGGCGGCCAGGCGGAACGCGCGGCCATGTATGGCCCCTATCCTGACGGCTTCGTCATGGTGCCGCATTGCCTCGAATACCGAAAGCAATGGGACGTCGAAAACTACGGCGAACGCGCCGCCGACGCCATTGAGGAGGTGATCCTGCGCGAAGGGCCGGACACTATCGGCCTGTTGTGCCTCGAACCGATCACCGCAGGCGGCGGCGTCATCGTGCCACCAAAGGGCTATTGGGATCGCGTGCAGGAAATCTGCCGCAAATACGATATCCTGCTTCACATCGACGAAGTCGTCTGCGGCCTCGGACGCACCGGCACCTGGTTCGGCTACCAGAATTTCGACATCAAGCCCGATTTCGTCACCATGGCCAAGGGCGTCGCTTCGGGCTACGCCGCCATCTCTTGCACTGTGACCACCGAGGCAATCTTCGATCTGTTCAAGGATGCCGCCGACCCGATGGCGCATTTCCGCGATATTTCAACCTTCGGCGGTTGCGCCGGCGGACCTGCGGCAGCGCTGGAAAACCTTAAGATCATCGAAGACGAAGGCCTGCTCGAAAACTGCCTCGCCATGGGCGCCCGCCTTCGGCAAAACCTCTTGGCCTTGCAGGACAAGCACGCCGTTGTCGGCGACGTCCGTGGCATGGGCCTGTTTCAGGGCATGGAACTGGTGACAGATCGCAGCACCAAGGAGCCGGTGAGCGAAAAAAGCATTTCGCAGGTTGTGGCCGCAGCTGCAGCTCGTGGCGTCCTCATCGGCGCCTCCAACCGCTCGGTGCCGGGCTTAAACAACGTTATCTGCCTGGCTCCGGCGCTGGTCGCGACGGCATCAGACATCGACGCGATCACCGATGCCATCGACCAAGCGCTCGGTGTGGTCTTCGGCTGAGATTGGTGCAGAGTCCAGCGGTGCGGTAGTGCTGCGCCGCTGGATCTGTTTGGGATTTGAAGCTTTGATAGCGCACATTTACCCAGGTCATCGGTTTGCCGGTTCGTTCACCGCAAGTACCTGCTGACCGGTGGGTCGGCACCGTCGCCAGACTTCGCCGAATACAGCGACGCACATCAATCCCGCGACGGCCAGGATCCACAATGACGGCCTTGGACCGATCGCGCCCAATGCCACCGACAGGGCAAATGGCGCCAGGGATGATAGACCGAGCCGCCCCATGCCTATCCAGCCCAGCCGCCTGCCGAAGCCGGCCTTGCCGAAAATAGCCAGCGGCAGCGTGCCTGACACGATGCTGAACAGCCCGCTTCCCAAGCCGAAGATAATGGCGAACGTTACGGCACCAACGGTCGATGGCGCTGACAGTGCCAGGGTGCCCAGCGCCAGTGGCATGGTGATCGACGATACCACCGCCAGCACCGTCGCCGGGAGGTCCTTGCCAAATCCCATGTTGATCAGGCGACTGGCCACTTGGGCCGGCCCAAGCAGAGAGGCTACCCAGACACTGGCGGTCCCCAGCCCAAGGAGTCCGAGCATGGGAACCATATGGAACAGTGTCGCCGCCGAAACGAAGCCGGCGATCGAAAACCCAAGTACAATCAGGATGAAGACAAGGTTGCCGTTGTCGACAATCATCGGAGCATTGACCGCAATGGTCTCGACCGTCCGGGCAGCTGCGATGCGGGCGAAGCGGGATAGCCAGAGGTGCAGGGGAAGGCAGACCATGAGGTTCAGACCCGCGAACAGGAAGTACACCTGTTGCCAGTCCATGGTCTGTAGCAGCCACGTCGTCAGCGGCCAGAAGATCGTCGATGCGAACCCCGCGATGAGGGTCAAATAGGTGATGCTGCGCTGCGCCCGGGTCCCGGTGGTCTGAGCCAGGAAAGCAAAAGCCGTCGAGTAGAGC
>JAQGKG010000280.1 GCA_028290245.1 Devosia sp.
ATTACGAACTGCTGGAGCTCGTCTTGCAGCTAGTTATTCCCCGGCGCGATACCAAAGCCCTCGCCAAGACGCTGTTGCGGGAGTTTGGCTCGTTTTCTGGCGTGTTCAATGCCAGTGAAGCGCGCCTCGCCACGATCAAAGGTCTCGGCGAAACCAGCATTGCCCACATCAAAGTCATTCAATCGGTAGCCGCCCGCTTTGGCCGTGACCGCATCGACAATGAGCAGCCGATCCTGGCGTCATGGACCCAGCTTATCGACTATTGCCGCAGCCAGATGGCCTTCGAGAGCATCGAGCAGTTCCGCATCCTGTTTCTCGACAAGAAAAACCGCCTGATCGCCGACGAGGTGCAGCAGACCGGCACCGTCGATCACACGCCGGTCTATCCGCGCGAGGTGATCAAGCGCACGCTCGAACTCTCGGCGACAGCGCTGATCCTGGTGCATAATCACCCATCGGGCGATCCGACCCCGTCATCGGCCGACGTGCGGATGACCAAGGAAATATCGGACATCGCCAAGCCGCTGGGCATCACCCTACACGATCATATCATCATCGGAAAATCCGGCCACGCCTCGCTGCGCGGCCTCAAGCTACTTTGAGGCGTCGGCCTGCTTGTCAGCCTCCGGCCGCCGCGCGCCGCTAAGCCTTTCAAAGGTATGCCTGACATTGCGGGTCCACGACTTGAGCTGTGGATTGGCCTTGATGGCCGCCCGAGCCCGTTGAAAAGTCTGATGTACCCGCACGATCAACGCGCCGAGCGGCGTCAGGCCGATGTAGTGCTGGCGTAGCGGCGTCTGCACATTGCACCAGTGTCGCTTCTCGTCGGTAAAACCGCTGCCCATGTCGAACACGCGGGTGCCCTCGTTAAACACGGTTTGCATGACACGCAGCAGGCACTGCTTGCCGGGCGATCCATTCTGGATGGCCGGATCATCGCTCATCGACGAGATCAGGCAGAACATCCGGTCATTGTGGACGATATTGTAACGCACCGCGACGATATCGCCATTGAGCCGTAGCACATGCAGCCGCACATCGACGCCGGAGCCCGGCTTGGCCGCGTCGTGGTAAAAACCGATCAAATTATCCAGCACGAAGGTATCGCGGATACCCATCGCCTTGAAGCGCGCCGAACGCTGCTTGAACATGGTCTCGATGGCGCAATCGGTGTCGTCGCCATTGCGCAGGTCACAGAACGTGACCTCGCCCATCGCCTCCAGCCGCTCGCTTTGCTGACGATCATGCTTGCGGCGGGATTTGCTGCGCTGCAGCGTGTCACATTCCTGCCAGCTCGAATATTGCGAACGGTAAAGCGTCTCGACGGGGAGTGGCGCGCCCAACTCGTCGAACAGGCCGGAATGCCCGCCGACCTTGATCGGAATGGACCGCAGATAGATTGCATTCGCGCCGCTGAGCTTTGCGGTCATTGCGGCCCACAGTGCCTTGCGGCCATCGGCGCCGAGCGAGGCCAACCGCTCGTTATCCGCAACCGGCGCATAGCAGCCGGCGTTTGCGCCGGGGAACCAGGTAAAAATCCGCAAGCCATAGACGCGTTTGCGCTGCAGCGGCAGCAGGGCCGCTGGGTGACCATCGACCAAGCCTACCACATAGCGCTGGTCAGCCTCGGCAATTTGGCGATTGGCCACCCAGAGCCGGATGAAATCGTAGCTTTGACCGGGAGACTCGATCGATTGGGACGTCAACTGCCGCCAGATCGTCTCGACGTCTTCGATCCGGCTGGCGACCAGCACATCAATCTGGCTATGCAGCATCAGCGGCGCGCCTGTCGCAGTGTCGCTGACGCCGGGCGCCTCGAAGGCAATCTCGGCTAATTGAAGAAGAATGCTCCCACTCATGCCGGCAGTGTGACCGGACTAAGTAAATCAGAGTTGAAGTTCCCCGCTGCAAAGCGCTGAATTCCGGGAAACTGGCTGCAGAGTTAAGCGGGCATTACACTTAGCCGAAATTTGCCAGTACCGGGAAGGTCTCAAGAAACCAGTAGGATAGCCGGGTGAAGTTACCAGTGAGGAACAGCACGCCAGTCACCACCAGCAACACGCCCATCACGCGCTCGACCGTGTGCAGGTGTTTCTTGAACCCCTGGAAAAAGGCGAGGAACGGCCCGATTGCTATGCCGGCCAGAAAAAATGGCACCCCGAGGCCGAGCGAATAGATGCCGAGCAGTCCTGCGCCTTCCCATGCCGTGTCACGGCTCGCCGCGACCGAAAGCACGGCCGCCAGCATCGGCCCGATGCAGGGCGTCCAGCCGATGGCAAAAGCCAAGCCGAGCAGGAAGCCGCCGAGAGGCCCGCTGGCGGCGCCCGGCCCCTGATGACGCATTTGCCGGTCCAGCAAGCCAATGCGATAGACGCCGATGAAATGCAGGCCCATGGCGATGATCATGATGCCCGCAATCGGCGTCAGGATCGGCAGCGCTTGCCGGAACACCTGGCCAAACGCCGTCGCCGTCGCACCCAGCGTGATGAACACCACCGCAAAACCGGCGATAAAGAACAGCGACGTCAGCGCCACCCGCCGCTGCAGCGCGGCCGCGCCTTTGTCATCGGTGCGCAACTGGTCAAAGCTCGCCCCGCTCATATAGGTGAGATAAG
>JAQGKG010000294.1 GCA_028290245.1 Devosia sp.
GCTCTACAAGGCGATCAACACGGCGGATTCGATGATTGGGCACCGTAACGAGCGGTATCGGGACTATGGCTGGGCCGCGGCCAAGCTGGACGATCTGGTCAACTGGATCCCGGCTCGGCTGACGGCGATATTGATTACCGTGGCTTGTTTTTTCACGCCGCATGCCAGCCCGAGCAAGGCTTGGGAGACGGCCGGGCGTGATGCGCGCAAGCATGCCTCGCCCAATTCGGGGTGGCCTGAGGCGGCGTTTGCTGGTGCGCTGGGGTTCAGGCTGGGTGGTCCGCGCAGTTATGATGGCGAGGTGGTCGATATGCCGAGTTTTGGCGGGGGGAAAGCCGAACTGGTGGGCAGCGATATATTGCGGGCGCTGGGGTTATATCGGTCGACGCTGAACGTGTTGATCGGGCTGAGCGTGGTGATTGGGCTTTTGGTTTGGGTGGCATAGCCGGACCGGCTGACTCCGTCGACGCCCTCCCCCCTGCGGGGGGATCAAGGGTGGGGGTGGGCTGGCCCGGATTATCGTGGCTAAACACACCCCACCTAGCCTCCCCCGTCGAGGGGGAGGTACTGCCCGGTGGCGGCTGCGGGATCGGGTGCCACAGAAGCTAGCTAAGCCTCGTGAATGCGCGGCTCCGCCTGTCCCGGCGCTTCGCCCTTGAGAGTGATTGGCAATCCCGCGACGACAAAATACGCATCGTCGCAAATCTCGGCTAACCGTTGATGGGCTGAGCCGGCGAGGTCGCGGAATGTTCGTGCCATGGCGTTGTCGGGGACGATGCCGAGGCCGACTTCGTTGCTCACCAAGATTACCTTGGCGGTCTTCAGTTGCATTAGCGTAGCGCCAAGCTCGCTGACGGCGCGTGCAACGTCTTCGTTGGCCATTAGCAGGTTAGTAATCCACAGCGTCAGGCAGTCTACCAGAATCACGTCGTGCTTCACCGATGCGACCAGCAGCGCGTCCGATAGTGCCAGGGGCTCTTCGATGGTGGCGAATTGTCCGGCGCGGCCGGCCTGATGGCTGGCGACGCGATCACGCATTTCTGAATCCAGCGCTTCGGCGGTGGCCAGATAGGCTGGCTTACTGCCGCTGCGGATGGCCAACTGTTCGGCAAAGGCGGTCTTGCCGGAGCGTGCGCCTCCCAGAACCAGCACATGTCGCGTCATTTCATCGCCTCCTGCAACAAGTCACCGCAATCATCTGCCCAAAAAGCACCAGACGCAAAGCGGTTGCGCTGCACCTGCAGCCTAGCCATGCAAAGACGGCTCTTGGCACTCGATTTTTGTGGCTTATTCTACTTTCGTCTTAGCTGCTTTCGCATTATGGTCCGCGCCGAAACGACACCCTAGAATCCGTCTAAGCGTCTTCAGGAAAAGTGGCTACCGGTTTTCCGTCCGGAGACGCGCCAAACGTAAGACCGGGAGAATCCCAGCGTGACCAGATACTACCTTGGCGTCGATGGCGGCGGTACCAATTGCCGCGTCCGTCTGGCCGATGAAAATCTGAACACGCTGGCGGAAGTCAAGAACGGCCGTTCCAATCTGCAGATCGATGACGGCGAGCCCGCCTACAAGGCGATCCTCGACGGCACCCGCGACGCTTTTGCTGCTGCTGGTGTCGACTACGCGAACACCGCCAACACCTATGCCTGCTTCGGCATGGCGGGTGGCCGTATGGACAGCGCCCGTGCCGAATTTGCCGCCCGCGCTTGGCCGTTTGCTGGCGTGAAGGTTTACGACGATATCGACATTGCCCATGCCGGCGCCCTTGGTGGTGCAGAGGGCGGCGTCATCATCGTCGGCACCGGATCGGCCGCCATGTCTATCGTCGATGGCAAGCGCTACCAGGCTGGCGGCTGGGGTTTTCCCACCGGCGACCAGATGAGCGGCGCGATATTGGGCCGCGAGTTGATGCGCTATTCAGTGGAAGCCGAGGACGGGCTGGTCGATAGCTCGCCGCTGACCAAGGCAGTTATCCAGCAGTTGGGCGGCAATAATCAGGCCGTGATGTCCTGGGCCTTTGCTACCGGGCTCGACCTCAAGATCATCAGCAGCGACGGCTCGGAAGGCTGCGACGATGCGCTGATCGGGCGCGCACCGGCCGAATTCGGCAAGCTGATGCCGTTGTTTATCGACTATCTCGACAGGGGCGATCCGGTGGCCCAGAAGATGCTCGATATCGAGCTCGCCTATATCGACACCTATGCCAACTGGTTCAAAAAGCATGGCGCGGAAGTCATGGCGATCGTCGGCGGCTTTGGCCAGCGGCTGTTTCCTCGCCTCGAACAGCGCTACGGCAATTTCGTAGCGCTGCCCAAATTCGAACCCCTGCATGGTGCTGTAATCTTGGCCAAGCAGAATTTCGCCTGAATATCTCGCCTCGAAACGCGTTTCAGAACTAAGGACTAGCCTCGTGTCCAGTCGTATCATTCCCGTCCAGCCGTTCGACTATGTGGTGTTTGGCGCCACGGGTGACCTGACCAAGCGCAAGCTTATTCCAGCGCTCTACCATCGTTTCAAGGACGGCCAGTTCGACGAAACCAGCCGCATTATCGGTGTGTCGCGCAGCAAGCTGAGCGACGAGGACTTCCAGACAGCGGCCCGTGACGCCATCACCACTTTTGTGGAAAAGGAATATCAGGACGAAGCTGTCATCGCGCGCTTCGTGAGAATTTTCTCCTATGTTCCTGTCGATGTCAGCAACCCGGAAGGCTCGGGCGACCTGGGCAAGAAGCTGCGCGACGATCCCAAGATTGTCCGCGCGTTTTATCTCGCCGTGGCGCCAGACCTGTTCGAGCCGATTGCCGAATACCTGTCCAAGAAGAAGCTGTATCGCCGCGACGCGCGCGTGGTGATCGAAAAGCCGCTGGGCCATGACCTGGCCTCATCGATGGAAATCAACGACGGCGTCTCGAAGATTTTCAAGGAAGATCAGGTCTACCGCATCGATCATTATCTCGGCAAAGAGACGGTGCAAAATCTGTTGGCGCTGCGGTTTGCCAATGCGCTGTTCGAGCCGATCTGGAATTCCGCCCATATCGACCACGTCCAGCTCACCGTGGCTGAAAGCGTCGGCGCCGGCACGCGCGGCTACTACGACGAGAGCGGCGCGCTACGCGACATGATCCAGAACCACATGCTGCAGTTGCTGTGCCTCGTGGCTATGGAGCCGCCTGCCAGCGACGACGCTAATGCCCTGCGCGACGAAAAGCTCAAGGTTTTGCGCTCGCTCAAGCCCATCACCAATGGTGAGGTGGCCAAGAACACCGTGCGCGGCCAGTACAAGGGCGTTAGCTCCGAGGGCACTTCGGTGGCCAGCTATCAGGACGAATTGCCCGAAGACAAGAAGGGCAGCCGCACCGAGACCTTTGTTGCCCTCAAGGCCGAGATCGAAAACTGGCGCTGGTCCGGCGTGCCGTTCTATTTCCGCACCGGCAAGCGCATGGCCAGCCGTGCCTCGGAAATATGCATCCAGTTCAAGCCGATTCCGCATTCCATTTTCGACCATGCCGAAGGGGCCCCGCGCGCCAACAAGCTGATCATCCGCCTGCAGCCCGACGAGGGCGTCAAGCTGATGATGATGATCAAGGATCCGGGCCCGGGCGGCATGCGCCTGCGCGAAGTGCCGCTGAACCTATCGTTTGCCGCGACGTTTTCCGAGCGCACGCCGGAAGCCTATGAGCGCCTGCTGCTCGACGTCATCCGCGGCAACCAGACCCTGTTTATGCGCCGCGCCGAGTTGGAAGCCGCGTGGAAGTGGGTCGACCCGATCCGCGAAGCCTGGGACCGTTCGACCGATGCACCGCAGAGCTATGTGGCAGGCACCTGGGGCCCAAGCGGCGCCATCGCCCTCATCGAACGCGACGGCCGCACCTGGTATGAGGACGATAACTGACATGACCGAGGACGTCGCACTGGATCGCCGCACATTTGCCGACAAGCCGACCCTTGCCAAGGAGCTGGCCGAGGCCGTTGCCGATCGCATTCGCAATGCGATCGAGACGCGTGGCTCGGCGGCTATCGCGGTCAGTGGCGGTTCGACACCGGCACGGTTTTTCCAGTTTCTCGGCAAGACCAAGGATATCGACTGGTCCAAGGTCATAGTCACGTTGGTCGATGAACGCTGGGTCGATGACACCAGCAATCGCTCCAATGCGCTGCTGGTCAATGAGCGCATGCTGCAGGGTCCGGCAGCGACCGCCCGGTTTTTCCCGCTGTATTCGGGTGGGGATGAGCCGGACGCAGACGCAGTTGCTAAGACGAATGCCTTGCTGGAAACGCTGCCCGAGCAGTTTGCTGCGGTCGTCCTCGGCATGGGCAGTGATGGTCATACCGCGAGCTTTTTCCCCGGCGGCGATACGCTGGCCGAGGCCCTGATTGCCGAAGGCCCGACGCTGGCGATCCACGCGCCCGGCGCCGGCGAGCCCAGAATTACGTTTACCCTACCGCGTCTCCTCCGCACGGATGGGTTGTACCTTCATATCGAAGGGGAGGAAAAAGCCGACGTGCTCGACACGGCTCTGGGTGATGGTCCTGTTGAGGACATGCCCATTCGTGCCGTCCTGCGGTCCGGCCACGCCGTCACTGTCTACTGGTGCCCATAGTCCCCTTCGCGGTCCCCAATTGACCGCCTAGGCCACGAAGGGCTCCAGCCCGGAGCGTTCTCAAGAAAAGTGGCTCCCACTTTTCTTGTTCGAGAGCGCGACCATCAAAAGGTTAGGAGCCGCCAATGTCTGTCCGTCAGGCCATCCAGGATGTTACCGATCGCATCGCCGCGCGCAGCCGCGATAGTCGCCGCGAATATTTGAGCCGTGTCGATGCCGCGCGCGAAGCCGGCGTCAACCGCGCCGTGCTCTCCTGTGGCAATCTCGCCCACGCCTTTGCCGCCTGCACGCCGACCGAAAAGGCGCAGTTGGCTGGCGGCAAGACGCTGAATCTCGGCATTATCACCAGCTACAACGACATGCTGAGCGCGCATCAGCCCTATCAATTTTATCCCGACATCATCAAGCAGGCGGCACGCGAAATCGGCGCCACGGCCCAGGTTGCCGGCGGCGTGCCGGCCATGTGCGATGGCGTGACCCAAGGCCAGCCGGGCATGGACCTTAGCCTGTTCAGCCGCGACGTCATCGCCATGGCGACGGCAATTTCGCTCAGCCACAACATGTTCGACGCCGCGGTCTATCTCGGCATTTGCGACAAGATCGTGCCCGGCCTGCTGATCGGCGCGCTGACCTTTGGCCACCTGCCAGCCGTCTTCGTGCCCGCCGGCCCGATGCCTTCGGGCATTCCCAACGACGAAAAATCCAAGGTCCGCCAACTCTATATGGAGGGCAAAGTCGGCCGCGCCGAACTGCTGGAAGCCGAAAGCAAGTCGTATCATTCGGCTGGCACCTGCACCTTCTATGGCACCGCCAATTCCAATCAGATGCTGATGGAAATCATGGGACTGCACCTGCCCGGCGCCAGCTTCGTCAACCCCGGCACACCCTTGCGCGATGCACTGACGCGCGAGGCCGCAGTGCGCGCGCTATCGCTGTCGGCACTGGGCAATAATTACACGCCGGTCGGCCACATCGTCGATGAAAAGGCCATCGTCAACGGGCTGGTTGGCCTGCATGCGACGGGCGGCTCGACCAACCACACCATGCATTTGATCGCCATTGCCGCGGCGGCCGGGCTGCATGTCACCTGGGACGACATGAGCGACCTCTCGGACGCGACGCCGCTACTGGCCCGCGTCTATCCCAATGGCGTCGCCGACGTGAACCACTTCCACGCCGCTGGCGGCATGGGCTTCTTGATTCAGGAACTGCTCGAATCCGGCCACCTGCACGAAGACGTCAAGACCGTTTGGGGCGATGGCCTGTCCAACTACAAGGTCGAGGCCAAGCTGATCGAAGAAAAGCTGACCTTTGAAGCTTCGCCCAAGGAATCGGCTCTACCCAAGGTGCTGACCAAGGTGGCGACGGCCTTTTCGCCGACCGGCGGCCTTAAGCTACTCAGCGGCAACCTCGGTCGTTCGGTGATCAAGGTATCGGCCGTCAAGCCCGAGCACCGCGTCATCGAAGCACCCGCTCGCGTGTTCCACGGCCAGGAAGGCCTGCAGGCGGCCTTCAAGGCCGGCGAACTCACCGGCGACGTCATCGCCGTGGTCCGCTTCTCCGGCCCGCGCGCGCTCGGCATGCCCGAACTGCATAAGCTGACGCCAGCGCTCGGCGTGCTGCAGGATCGCGGCTTCAAGGTAGCACTGCTCACCGACGGCCGCATGTCCGGCGCCTCGGGCAAGGTGCCCGCCGCCATCCACATGACTCCAGAAGCCATCGACGGCGGCCCGATCAGCAAAATCCGCGACGGCGACATGATCCGCCTCGACGCCAATGCCGGTACGCTGACCTTTCTCGGCGACGAGAAGGAATTCTTCTCCCGCACGCCAGCCACCGAAGACCTGCGCAGCCAGCACTACGGCATGGGCCGCGAACTGTTCGCCGGATTCCGGAGCCTCGTCGGCGTCGCCGATCGTGGGGCTAGCGTGTTCCAGTAGGTTTGGTCCGCTTGCTGGAGACTATCTCCTCCAGCAAGCGCGGGCGCAGCCCTTGCGCATCGACCCCGACATCGAACTGACGCGGCTGTGGCGTCAGCTTGCCGTGGGAGTGACCGTGCAGGTCGATCGACTTCTTGCCCATCTGGTTCCATGTGCGGAACGGATAGTGGCAGAGGACAAAAAGCTGTTCGTTAAGCCGAAGCTCCGCATAGTGTTGGACGCTGGCCCAGCCGGCAGCGACCTGGGTGGAGATCGGGTCATTGTTGCCGATGATCAGGTGCTTGGTGCCATTGAGCTGGGCTAGTAGTGCCTCGACCTGTTCCTGAGTGCCCCGGGCGAAGTCGCCGAGGTGCCAGATTTCGTCACCGGTTGCGACCACGGCATTCCACGTCGCGATCAGCGCTGCATCGTGTTCCGCCATATTGGAAAAAGGTCGGCGGTCTATGCGCAACACGCGCGGATCGGCAAAATGGGTGTCGCTGGTAAAGTAGAGCATGGACCCAGAACGGCGGCTGGCGCAGCCCCGTTCCCTTACCGGCTCCGCCCAAATAGCCGCTCGATGTCTTTCTTCTTGAGCTCCACATATGTTGGCCGGCCGTGGATGCACTGGCCGGAGTGCGGCGTTGCTTCCATCTCGCGGAGCAGGGCGTTCATTTCGTCGACGCGGAGGCGGCGGCCGGAGCGGACCGAGCCATGGCAGGCCATGCGGGCGATGATGGCCTCCATGCGGTCGTTGACGGCGGCGATGGAGTCCCATTCGGCGAGGCCGTCAGCAACGTCCCGGACGAGGCCGTCTATATCGGAATTGCCCAACAGAGCAGGTGTTTCGCGCACGGCGATGGCGCGGGGTCCGAAGCCTTCGAGGTAGAGCCCGAAGCGTTCCAACTCGGGCGCCGCGTCTTCGAGGCGGGCACAGTCTTCCTCGGGTAGCTCTATAATCATCGGGATCAGTTGCGCTTGGCTGGGCACCGGGCCGGACGCGAGTTGCGCCTTGAACCGCTCATAGACCAGCCGCTCATGGGCCGCATGCTGGTCGACCAGCAGCAAGCCATCGTCGTTCTGGGCGATGATGAAATTGTCGAACATCTGGGCTCGCGCCGTGCCAAGCGGATATTCCATCAGGGCGGGGGAGGGCTCTGCTTCCATGCGAGCGCTGGGCTCGCTCAGGCCGTCGAGACTGCCGAAGTCCGGTGAGAACGGATTGGCGCTGCCTGAGTCCATGGGGCGGTCAAAGCCTGAAAAGGGCAGGGGCTGGCGCATCTGGGCGGAGTTGAAGCCAGTGGGCGATGCCGCTGGGTAAGCAGGTGCGGTGAACGCCCTCAGCACGTCGTCGGCAACGGTGTCCGATGCCTTGAAGCCCGCCGCGGTCAGCGCCTCGCCAATGGCGCGGATCACGGCGCTACGTACGGCTCCGGCATCGCGAAATCGCAACTCGGCCTTGGCCGGGTGTACGTTGACGTCGACCTCGCCCGGATCGACGGCGATATAAAGGGCGACCACGGGGAAGCGATCGCGGAATGTATAGTCGGCATAGGCGGCACGGATGGCGCCGACCAGCACCTTGTCCTTCACCGAGCGCCCGTTGACGAAGTAGAACTGGCTCAGCGAGTTGGCCCGCGTGTAGGTGGGTAGGCCTGCCAACCCCGCCACCACCACGCCATGCCGGCTGGTCGCCAAGCGCACAGCATTTTGCGCGAAATCGTCGCCCGTCACCTGGCCCAGGCGGGCTTCCAGCGCTCCTGTGCCGGTAACTGCAG
>JAQGKG010000298.1 GCA_028290245.1 Devosia sp.
AGCGAGAAGCGAGCCTCGCCCGAGCGCTTGTCGACCTTTTCAAACAGCGCCGTAATCAGCCCGATCTTCTCTTCGATCCGCACTGCCGACACCTTGTTTTGCAGGCCCAGCACTACCGCCGCGCCCACCGTGGGGTGACCGGCAAACGGCAACTCCACCGTCGGCGTGAAAATACGGATCGAAGCGGTGTTGCGCTCGCCATGCGGCTTCTGGATGAAGATCGTCTCGCTGAGGTTGAACTCGCGAGCGATAGCCTGCATTTCACCGTCGAGCAGGCCATCGGCCTTGCACACCACGGCAAGCTGATTGCCCTTGAGGCGCTCTTGGGTAAAAACGTCCAGCAGCAGATAGTTGAGCTTCATGACCTATTCCGCCGGCAGGGCGTAAATCGCCCGGTCAACGCCGAGATGATCGCAAAACGCGTCCACCGCCACGCCGTGATCCAGACGCCCCGGCAGGCCTGAAATGGTCAGGCAGCCGATGATCCCGGCACCCTTGACGCGGATTGGGAAGCCACCGCCCGCAATCACGAAATCCACCGGATCGGCGCCAGACATCGACGAAAACACCACCTCACCGCGCTCCAATACCATGCGATAGCTGGCGCGGTGGAAGCGGCGAACCGTGTTGATCTTGCGCCGAACCCATTCGGCATTGTCGGAACTCGTGCCTGCCGTGGCAGCAAAAAACATCTGCCGGTCCCAGGTCCGAACATCGACCACGAGCGAAAGCCCCTCAGCCAGCGCCCGCTCGCGAATGGCGCTGCCTAGCGCGAAAGCCACAGTCTCGTCGAACTCGGCCAGCACAAGGTCCAGTTCCTGCTTCTTAACGAGCGCAATATCGGCGTCCACGGCCATGTCTATTCCCCCACGACTCGAATGATCCGGCTGCGTCAGGTGTAGAGTAGCAATCGTCCGCGGGGGAGTCGGGATTGAGCTGTTCCGTTAACCAAAACGAAAAACGGGGGACCCGAAGGACCCCCGCGCATCTCGATAGATTGAAAAAACTTAGTTCTTTGCCTTGTCGACAAGCGCGCCGGCCTTGATCCAGGGCATCATGTCGCGCAGCTTGGCGCCGACTTCTTCGATCTGGTGTTCGTCGGCAAGGCGACGGGTGGCCTTGAAGCGCGAGCCGCCGGCCTTGATTTCCTGCATCCAGTCCGAGGTGAACTTGCCGGACTGAATGTCCTTGAGCACGCGCTTCATCTCGGCCTTGGTTTCCGAGGTGATGATGCGCGGACCGGAGACATATTCGCCCCACTCAGCCGTGTTGGAGATCGAGTAGTTCATGTTGGCAATGCCGCCCTGATAGATCAGATCGACGATCAGCTTCACTTCGTGCAGGCATTCGAAATAGGCCATTTCAGGCGCATAACCGCCTTCGACCAGGGTTTCGAAACCGGCACGGATCAGCTCGACCAAGCCGCCACACAGCACGACCTGCTCGCCGAACAGGTCGGTTTCGCATTCTTCGCGGAAGTTGGTTTCGATGACGCCCGAACGGCCGCCGCCAACGCCCGACGCATAGGCCAGCGCGATGTCATGGGCATTGCCCGACGCGTCCTGATGCACGGCGATCAGGCATGGGACGCCGCCACCCTTCTGGTATTCGCCACGCACGGTGTGGCCTGGGCCCTTTGGCGCGATCATGATCACGTCGACGGTCGACTTTGGCTCGATCAGGTTGAAGTGGACGTTGAGGCCATGGGCAAAAGCCAGCGCCGCGCCGTCACGGATGTTGGGCTCGATATGTTCTTTGTAGATATCGGCCTGCAGTTCGTCTGGGGTCAGCATCATGATGACGTCGGCCCACTTGGAGGCGTCGGCAACCGACATGACCTTGAGGCCTTCGCCCTCAGCCTTGACGGCCGACGGGGAGCCTGGACGCAGCGCGACCACGACATCGGTGACGCCCGAGTCACGCAGGTTCAGCACATGGGCATGGCCCTGTGAACCGTAGCCGACAATAGCGACTTTCCTGGACTTGATGATGTTGAGATCGGCATCCCGATCGTAATAGACGCGCATGGGTATCTCCCTTGATATGCTGTTATGCGTTACTGGCTTTCGCCCCGTACAGGGTGAAAAACTGGTCGGTCGCGGCCTTCACATCGACTTCGATATTGGCCTCGATATTGGATTGAGTCAGCGCCTTGTCGCCCAGCAGCAGGCGGATCTGCACGTCGCGGACCACTAGGCCGAAAAACGTGCGATAGGCATCTTCACTAGACTCGAATCGCAGCAGGCGCGCATCACGCCCGGCTTCGAGAATCGGCTTGAGCCGGCGGCGAATCGCCAGTGGGCCATTTTCAAGCACGATCAGGCCGAGACTGTCTTTTTCCTGCGCCGCGTGGGTGACAGCGGTGCGGTTCAGCGTCACCGAAACCTCGCCGACGATCACCGTCAGCAGGTCACGGGCAAACTGCTCGATGCTCAGCCGCAGCGCCTTGGCATTGAGGTGGCTGCGATCCACCACCGGCATGCGGACTTTGGCGGCCTGCCACTGCACGGTGGCGGTCAGCAGGCCGTCGCGGTCGCCAAACCACTTGTAGAGCGTTTCCTTGGAGCACGAGGCGCGACGAGCCACGGCCGTCATGGTCAGGCCATCGCCATTCTCGACGAGCAGGTCCAGCGCAGCGGTCAGCACAGCCTGCTGGCGCGGCGTAAACGTCTCTTCGCTGACCTTGATGGTCACTGGCACGGGTAATCCCCAACGGACGCGCCGAACGGTTTCGGCAATTTCCGTCCGCTGGCGTACCGTACGGTACGGTTCGACGCAAGCCCCTATTTGCGTCCGCAATCAGGAATCATGCACGCAGCGCCTTTCGCGCGCTGGCCCAGCGATTGAACCGTGCCAGTGCCAGCCCGAAACCAATC
>JAQGKG010000306.1 GCA_028290245.1 Devosia sp.
TAACCAGCAGGCGATAGGAGCCATGGCCCCATGCCTTGGACAGCGCCTGCATGAAGGGCAGGTCCGCCTCGCCGACCGGGTTTTCGGTGCGGCCACGCAGGGCATAGCTCAGCGGAATGATCAGCAAAAGCGCCATGCCGAGATAGAGCAAAGCCGACTGCCAGCCGAAGGCATTGATGAAGCCCTGGCTGATCGGGGCGAAGGCGAACTGGCCGAAGGATGAGGCGGCGGTCGCGACGCCAAAGATCATTGAGCGCTTTTCGGGCGGCACCGAGCGGCCAAAGGCTGCCATGACGACGGAGAAAGAGCAGATGGCGATGCCGACGCCGGTGACGACGCCTGCGGTCAGGGTCATCAGGCCTGCATCGGGCGAGAAGGCCATGCCGAGTACGCCGAGCGCATAGATGGCGGCGCCCACGGCCACGGTGCGAGCGGTGCCGACGCGATCGGCAAAGGCGCCGGCGAAGGGCTGGGTGATGCCCCAGGCCAGGTTCTGGATCGCCATGGCCATGCCCCACTGTTCGCGGCTGAGGCCGAGGTCAGCCGTCATCGGCAGGGTGAACAGGCCGAAGCTGGTGCGCACTCCGTTGCCGATGGCGGCAATGATGCAGCCGGCAATGATCAGCACGAGCAGGGGAACTGCAGGGCGGAGCGCGGAGGTGTTCATGGGTGGAGCATCCAGGGGTTGGACGATCTACCTACGCCTGCGACATCATCACGCAAAGCAATATTGCTGAATGGCATCCATCAATGCCAGTGATGACTTAACGCAAGCGTCAATCGGGGCTACAACGCGCTCAATAAGACCATTTGATGGTCGCGCTATCGAACCGGAAAAGTGGTGTCCACTTTTCCTGAAAGCGCTCCAATGGAGCCGTGCCTTGATCCGCCACATCGTATTTTTCACCGCCGCATCGCCCGACAACCTCGACGCTATCTGCGAGGGACTGGAATTGCTCGGCACCATTCCGCATTCCACCCGTTTCGAGGTGCAGCGGAACACCAAAGTGGATCAGATTTCCAACGAGGTGGACGTGGTGGTGTATGGCGAATTTGCCGATGAGGCAGCGCTGGCGGCCTATAAAGCCCATCCGACTTATGCTGAGGCGACGCGCCGGGTTCGGCCGCTGCGCGAAATCCGCCTGTCGGCCGACGTTATCGCCAGATAGCAAAACGCCGGGCTTTGGGCCCGGCGCTGGATAGTCGACTTCAACTGAAATCAGGCGGTCTGCTTTACTTCGATGCCGGCATTCTGCATGTGGGTCTGAAGTTCGCCAGCTTGGAACATCTCGCGGATGATGTCGGCGCCGCCGACAAATTCACCCTTGACGTACAGCTGGGGAATGGTTGGCCAATTGGTATAGGCCTTGATGCCGTCGCGCAGTTCGGCGCTTTCAAGCACATTGACGCTGCCGTATTCAACGCCGAGATAGCTCAGGATCTGCACGACTTGGCCGGAAAAACCGCATTGCGGAAAGTCGGGCGACCCCTTCATGAAGAGGAATACGTCGTTGTTCTTCACCTTCTCGTCGATGAATGCATTGATGTCGGTCATGGGAGAAACCTTTCGATGGGCGGGGTCAAGGTCCGCTTGCTGTTGTCCTTAGATAGGACAGGAGTCGGGTTCTGTCGAGATGCTCGCAGAATGGCGATCAACCTATTGCGTGCTGCTGCAGAGGGTCTTGCCCGTGGCGGCGACGGTAAGGGCGGCGAGGTTGAGCACCCGTTCCTCATAGATCATCGATCCCAGGCCGTTGGCGGTGTTCTCGGCAAAGCTTGGGCAGTTCACTGCCGTCCCGCCGATGAGCTGCGGCCAATAGGTGACTTCGGTCTCGGATATGGTCAGCTCATCATCGGCGCGGACATCGAGCAGGGGCATAAACAGTTCGGTCTTGAGGTCGTAGATGACGAGATCTCCTTCCGGGCCGGTGGACCGCGTCAGCACAAGATACTGTCCGGCCAGCCCCTCGAACCACAGCGGGTCATCGGGCGAGCCGATCAACATGTCGTCTGGCTGCTGCTCGAAGACGCATGCGATCTTTCCCCGGGCTGGCGGACGAACCAGGAAGTCCGTCCCGACTTCGTCCGTTCGTTCCTGCGCGATGACTAGAAATTGGTCGTTCTGGAAGCACTGCGCTTCTTGGGACAGTGCTGGGATGGCGGACAGGCCAAGCATGGCGGTGGCGAGAAGAATGGTCTGCTTCATCAAATTTCCTCGGTAAAATCAGGTCAGTCTTGGCGCAATCCAGGGTTGGCTGGTGCAATCGTCAATGGTGTTGAACAGCACCGCTTCCCAGCCCGCGGCACGGGCGCCGTCGATAACCTTGGGGGTGTCATCGAAGAACAGCGGCGGCTCGGACTGCGGGCCGATCTTGGCGTCTACAAAGTCGAAAAAACCGCGCTCTGGTTTGCGTATGCCAACGCGGGCGGAATAGAAAATGTCCTCGAACAATTCATGCAGGCCCAGATGGCTCCATAGCCACGACGCTCGCAGGTGTTCCTGATTGGTGGCAATGAAAAGTCGAATATCGGCATTGGCCTTGAGTTGGCGGATCGCTGCGATCAACGGTTCGTTCAAGACGCTGTCGTGGGTCAGCCAGTAATGGTGGAAGACCATCGGCGAACCCTTATAGCCGAGAGAAGGCAGGTGCCGCTCAAGCGCCTCAATGACCGACATCTGCCCAGTTCCAACCTTCTTGACGAAGACGTCGAAAATGAACTCCTTGATGAAGCGCTCCGGATCGACACCCATATCGGCTAACAGGTTTTCATCCCAGCGCCTCGTCAGGTCGGGGCGATGATGGAAGCCATGCACCAGCACGCCATCGACATCGAAGATTACAGCGCGCGTCACTTGGCTGACTTGCTGATTGCGCCAAGTCCAGCAAGAACTTCGGTGGGAATGCTGAGCTCTTGAATCACGTCAGTGTGCTTGCGGAAGCCGATCAGTTCGCGTTGGACGAAATATTCCCAGACTACTTTGCGGGCCTCGGTTAAGCAAGCGTCGCGTTCATCGGTGGTAGCTGCGGCCAAAGCTGCGACTGCCTTGACCACGCGCTTTTCGGCAGCGCCGAGCGACGAGGCACGCTCAGCCATGATCTCGTGGTCGATCGCTGCGGTGCCGGCATCAGGCCGGACCATGTTGATCAGGTCGAGCGACTGGCGCAGGGACATCGACTAATCCGGGATGACAGTCTGGAGGGAGAGGGCATGCAGCGCGCCGCCCATGTCGCCGAGGAATGAATCGTAGACCAGCTTGTGCTGCTGCACGCGGGTCTTGCCGCGGAACTGCTCGGATTTCACCGTGGCAGCCCAATGGTCGCCGTCACCGGCAAGGTCACGGATTTCGATTTCGGCATCGGGGAGGGCCGCCTTGATCCGGCGTTCGATTTCGCTGGCGTCCATGGCCATGGGCTCTACTCCTCAAATCGGATCGGCAACAGGCCGAACACTGCCATGATATGGCATGGGGGTGCCCGGCCTTCAATACAATGAGGTGCTAGGGCATGGCGACGACGGGCTGCGCATCCTGCTGGGTCGAGAAATTGGTGATGATGGCATCGACGATTGGACGCGCCTGTGCGGCGACTTCGGTGGGATAGAAGCAATCGAGCGTATAGCCGTTGCCGGCATCCACGGTCTCGGTATGAACCAGTGTCACCGGGCCATTTTCGGCCGTGCCTGCGCTGGCGCCTTCATACTGCAGCGCCGGATTGCTCTGGTAATTGGTCACCATGCTCGCCCCCAGCGTGAAGCCGGGCAGGGTGTCGTTCCAGCCTTCGGACACCACCGGGGCATCCAGCGAAGCGAGCGCATCCTCTGCGGTCCAGGTGGTGTCTTCCACGGCAACAACGGCCAGCACACATTGCAGCGGCATGGCGGGATGATTGATGGTCAGCGGGCCGCCGACTTCGCCGCCGGTTACCATGACCTCGGGATAGATCAGTGTGTAGGGCTGGTCCGGCAGGGGGGAGCCGCTGATGCCGGCGGTTTGGGCAAATGCAGCCACCGGCACGAGGCTGAGAGAAAGGGCCACAAGGCCATACAAGGCCGGTGCAAGTTTCATCACATTCTCCAAATAATAACGCCGCCCTTGGTGTGCCAAAGCACTCCAAAGAGCGGCGATCGTAAGGCAGTGGCTGGATTAGGCGGCTTTGCCGTCCATGTAGCTGGGGAACCAGCCTTCGTGCGCGGCCTTGAGCGCGGCGACAGGAATTGGCCGGGCCTGACCCAAGATGAGGTCTGAGCCGCCGGTGTTGCCGATCCATGGAGCAAAGATGCCGAGCGCTTCGGCGCCTTTCCACAAGGCGGTCAGCTCTTCGCCCTGCGGGTCGAGATTGACCGTGACGAGGTAACGGCCCTGGTCCTCGCCGAAATATTGCAGGATAGGATCGTGATCGACGATATCGACCACTGTGGCACCAATGCCGGAGGCCACGGCCATTTCAGCCAGGCCGACGGCGAGGCCGCCATCGCTGAGATCGTGGCAGGCGGTGACCACGCCTGAGCGGATCAGCTTGCGGACGAAGTCGCCGGTGCGCTTTTCGTGGGCTAGGTCCACATGTGGCGCCGTGCCGTCGCGGCGGTCGAACAGGTCGCGGAGGTAGATCGACTGGCCGAGATGAGTGCCGCGGTTGGCCGGTGCGCCGACCAGCAGGATGACCTGATTGGCGGCGGCAAAGCCGATGCGCGCCATCTTCGACCAATCGGGCAACAGACCGACGCCACCGATAGTCGGGGTCGGCAGGATGCCGCGGCCATTGGTTTCGTTGTAGAGGCTGACATTGCCCGAGACGATTGGGAAATCCAGCGCGATGCAGGCTTCGCCGATGCCCTTGATGGCGTGGACCAGCTGGCCCATGATTTCGGGGCGCTCAGGATTGCCGAAGTTGAGATTGTCGGTTGCAGCCAGCGGCTCTGCGCCGGTTGCAGTCAGGTTGCGCCAACATTCGGCGACGGCCTGCTTGCCGCCCTCGTAGGGGTCAGCCTCGCAATAGCGCGGTGTCACGTCGGACGAAAAGGCCAAGCCCTTGGTGGCGTGGCCTTCGACGCGGATAACGCCAGCATCGCCGCCGGGGCGCTGCACAGAATTGCCCTGGATCAGCGTGTCATACTGCTCGTATACCCAGCGGCGCGAGGCGACCTGATGGCCGCCCATTAGCTTGAGCAGGGCGTCGGCCACGTCCATCTGCGGCACGTCGCTGGCAGCCAGCGCGGCGGGGAGCTTTGGCTCGGTCCAGGGGCGATCGTATTCGGGAGCCTCGTCGCCGAGATCCTTGATCGGCAGGTTGGCGACTTCGACGCCCTGCCATTTGACGCGGAAACGCAGGTCATCGGTGGTAATGCCAACGGTGGCGAAATCGAGTTCCCATTTTACGAACACCGCGCGGGCTTCTGGTTCCTTCTCGGGATGCAGCACCATGAGCATGCGCTCCTGGCTTTCGCTGAGCATCATCTCATAGGGCGTCATGTTAGTTTCGCGCACCGGCACCATGTCGAGATTGAGCTCAATGCCCAGGTCGCCCTTGGCACCCATTTCGACGGCCGAGCAGGTGAGGCCCGCTGCGCCCATATCCTGGATGGCGATGACGGCTCCAGTGGCCATCAACTCGAGGCAGGCTTCGAGCAGGCGCTTTTCGGTGAAGGGGTCGCCGACCTGAACGGTGGGGCGCTTTTCCTCGATGTCGTCGCCGAATTCCGCTGATGCCATGGTAGCGCCGCCAACGCCGTCACGGCCGGTCTTGGCGCCGAGGTCAACCACCGGCAGGCCGACGCCCTCGGCCTAAGAATAGAAAATCTTGTCAGTCTCGGCCAGGCCGGCCGCGAAGGCATTGCCATAGCCGCCGATGCCCGAGACGACGCCGGAGACAAGATGGCGGGTCTTTTCATGATCGGGCGAGCCAAAACGCAGGGCGTTCATTGCAGCGACGGGGCGGGCGCCCATGGTGAAGACGTCGCGCAGGATGCCGCCCATGCCAGTGCCGGCGCCCTGATAGGGCTCGATGAAGCTCGGGTGGTTATGCGACTCCATCTTGAATACAATCGCCT
>JAQGKG010000315.1 GCA_028290245.1 Devosia sp.
TACCCACTTGAAACACCCCTCCCTAAAATCAACCTTTGCCCGATCCGTGCTGCCTTGCTAAAAGGCGGCGAAATCTCCTTTACCGATTGCCGTTTCCATGACCGATACCGCCACGGGCGCCGCCGAAACCGACTACTCGGCCACGCTGTTTTTGCCGGAAACCGAATTCCCCATGCGCGCGGGCCTGCCCGATCGCGAGCCTGGCTGGCTCAAGCGTTGGGAAGAAATGGACATTTATGCACTGCAGCGCGAGCAGGCCAAGGACCGGCCGCTGTTCACCATCCATGACGGCCCTCCCTACGCCAATGGCAATATCCAAATCGGTCACGCGCTCAACAAGACGCTGAAGGACCTCGTGAGCCGCTCCATGCAGATGCTGGGCTTCAACTCGGCCTATGTGCCGGGCTGGGACTGCCATGGCCTGCCCATCGAGTGGAAGATCGAGGAACAGTATCGCGCCAAGGGCAAGGACAAGAACGAGGTTCCTGTCGTTGAATTCCGCCAGGAATGCCGCACCTTTGCCGAGCAATGGGTCGATATCCAGCGCGAAGAATTCAAGCGCCTCGGCGTGCTCGGCGAGTGGGACAACCCCTATCTGACCATGAGCTTCGACGCCGAAGCCCAGATCGCCCGGGAACTGATGAAGGTGTCGACCACCGGCCAGCTGTATCGCGGGTCGAAGCCCGTCATGTGGTCCGTCGTCGAGCGTACCGCACTGGCCGAAGCCGAAATCGAATACCAGGATTACGAGAGCGATACGATCTGGGTAAAGTTCCCGGTGCGCTCTTACCACTACGATCCTGATTTCCCCTACTCACAGGAATTGTCCGGTTCATTCGTGTTGATCTGGACGACCACACCGTGGACGATACCAGCCAACCGTGCGGTGTCTTATTCATCGAAGATCGAATACAGCCTTTACGAAGTTACGGAGCCTGAACTTGCCGATGCGCCGCGTTGGGCCAAGCATGGCGAGCGTTACATCATCGCAGATAAGCTCGCAGCGGAAGTCTTCGCCAAGGCAAAGATCGGTCCGGAAGGCTACCGCAAGATCGTGCAGCTCGATCCAAAAGAGAATTTTCCTAGCACGCTTCATCACCCGCTCCGTGGCCTCGATGGCGGCTACAACTTCGACGTCCCACTCCTCGATGGCGAACACGTCACCGATGACGCCGGCACCGGCTTTGTCCACACCGCTCCTGGCCACGGTCTCGACGACTTTGAAATCTGGATGAACTCGACGCGCCTGCTGGTTGAAAAGGGTATCGATCCAGCCATCCCCTACATCGTCGGTGACGACGGTTTCTATACCAATGAAGCCCCCGGCTTCGAGGGCGCCCGCGTCATCGACGACAATGGCAAAAAGGGCGACGCCAACAACCGCGTCATTGCGGCGCTGGCCGAGCGCAATGCCATGGTCGCCCGCGGCCGCGTCAAGCACTCCTACCCACACTCCTGGCGCTCGAAAAAGCCGGTGATCTTCCGCAACACGCCGCAGTGGTTCGTCTATATGGACCGCGATATCGAGGGCGCTGCGGGCGACACCCTGCGCCACCGTGCGCTCAACGCCATCGACGCCACCAAGTTCTATCCCGCTGCCGGGCAGAATCGCCTGCGCGCCATGATCGCCGATCGCCCTGATTGGGTGCTCAGCCGCCAGCGCGCCTGGGGCGTGCCGATCACGGTGTTCGTCGAAAAAACCACCCAGGAAATCCTCAAGGACGAGACGGTTAATCACCGCATCGCCCAGAGCTTTGAAGAAGAGGGCGCCGACGCCTGGTACAAGCCGGGCGCCGCACAGCGCTATCTCGGCGATGCCTACAAGGCCGATGACTATGAAATGGTCACCGACGTGCTCGACGTCTGGTTCGACAGTGGTTCGACCCACTCGTTCGTGCTGCGCAACAAGCAAAAATGGCCGCACCTGAAGTTCCCGGCCTCGCTTTATCTCGAAGGCTCCGACCAGCACCGCGGCTGGTTCCATTCGTCGTTGCTCGAAAGCTGCGCCACCAATGGCCACGCCCCCTATGAAGGCGTGCTGACCCACGGTTTCACCATGGATGGCGACGGCAAGAAGATGAGCAAGTCGCTGGGCAATACAGTCGCTCCCCAAGACATCATCAAGCAATACGGTGCCGATATCCTGCGCCTGTGGGTAGCATCGTCCGATTATTCGGAAGACCTGCGCCTCGGCAAGGAAATCATCCAGACCACGGTCGATGCCTATCGCAAGCTGCGCAACACGCTGCGTTGGCTACTCGGCAACCTGGCGCATTATGAGCCCAGCGACGAGGTTGCCTTCGCCGATATGCCCGAACTCGAACAGCTCATGCTGCATCGGCTAGCGCAGCTCGATGCGCAGGTGCGCACCGCCTACAAGGAATACGACTATCGCCGCGTCGTGACGCTGCTGACCAACTTCATGAATATCGAACTGTCGGCCTTCTACTTCGATATCCGCAAGGACGCGCTGTATTGCGAGCCGATCTCCTCGATCAAGCGCAAGGCATCGCTGACGGTGCTGAACCACCTCTACATGTGCCTGACCGCGTGGTTGGCGCCCATTCTGGTCTTCACCATGGAAGAAGTCTGGCTCGAGCGCTTCCCCGGCGAAGGCTCGTCGGTGCATCTGCGCCAGTTCCCCGAAGTGCCCGCCGAATGGCTCAACGACGAACTGGCTGCCAAGTGGACGCTGATCCGTGCGGTGCGCCGCGTGGTCACCGGCGCATTGGAAGTCGAACGCCGCGAAAAGCGCATCGGCTCGTCGCTGGAAGCCGCGCCCAAGGTGTTCATCACCGATGAGCGCTACCTGATGGCTTTGGCCGGCGAAGACCTCGCCGAAATCGCCATCACCTCGGACATTCAGGTCGGCAACGCCGAAGCACCGCCCGAAGCGTTCACCCTCGACGACGTATCAGGCATCGCCGTGGTGCCGGCCTTGGCCAAAGGCCAGCGCTGCGCCCGCTCCTGGAAAGTGCTCCCCGAAGTCGGCTCCGATCCGGAATTTCCGGATGTGTCCCTGCGTGATGCGCAAGCATTGCGCGAACGCGCGGCAGCGGGGCTTTAAGCTAGAGGACACCCCCACCCAACCTCCCCCTGATAGGGGGAGGGGCCGCGCGGTGGGTTGGCACTATGGTGCCTCAAACTGGATCTGTTCCTCCCCCTCATCAGGGGGAGGCTAGGAGGGGGTACACTCTTAATGAACCTTAAATATCTTTCCACCCATCCGTCTACATATAAC
>JAQGKG010000374.1 GCA_028290245.1 Devosia sp.
GGAAGCGGAAGTGAGTTGCGTCGAGCTGGGTGTAGATTTGTTCGGTGCGCTTGATGGTCATCTCGTCGGCGTCGATCCAGGCCATGGTGAAGCGCTGTGGTTCGTTGAGCGTACACTGGCAGCGCCAGAGGGGGAGCGAGTTAGTGAGTGGCGTTGGCCAGATGTCGATATCGATGCAGCCGTTGAGGGCTGACAGGGGATCGGCGCGGTCATCGGACCAGTTGCCGGCGCCGTCGGAGAACAGCTCAAGTACGGCGCCGTCAGTGCGTTCGAGTTTGACGGTGCGCAAGCGCTCGGTGTCATCGAGCTTGATGCGGTAGAACAGGCCGTAGGCGGGCGTGATGATGGTGCCGCGGATGCGGGTGTCTCGGTCGGTCGAGATGACGTGGCAATGCTCGAGGGTGATGGGATCGAGGCCACGCCAGCGGATTGATTTGTTCAATGACATGGCCACATCCACCGGGCGGGTACCTCCCCCTTCACGGGGGAGGCTAGGAGGGGGTGCGGTTGGCCCCGGTATCCGGGCAAAACGTCCCCCTCCCTGACCCTCCCGCGAGGGGGAGGGTGTCGACTGCCTTTTCGGCAGTCTTCAAGTCGGTGAACTAGAGCGTCTTGCCAAGGGCGACGGCGGTGTCGGCCATGCGGTTGGAGAAGCCCCATTCGTTGTCGTACCAGGAGAGGACCGAGACGAAATTGCCGCCAAGGACCTTGGTCTGGTCGAGAGCAACCGTCGACGAATGGGCGTCGTGGTTGAAGTCGATCGAGACGTTGGGCTGTGTGGTGAAGTTCAGGATGCCCTTGAGCTCGCCCTCGGCATATTTGCGGACGACCGCATTGATCTCGTCGGCGGTTACGTCGCGCGAGGAGATGAACTTGAAATCGACGCAGGAGACGTTGGGCGTGGGCACACGGATGGAAATACCGTCCAGCTTGCCCTTGAGCTCGGGGAGCACGAGGCCAATGGCCTTGGCAGCGCCGGTCGAAGTCGGGATCTGGCTCAGGGCTGCAGCGCGGCCGCGATAGAGATCCTTGTGCATGGTGTCGAGCGTCGGCTGGTCACCGGTGTAGGAATGGATGGTGGTCATCATTCCCTTCTCGATGCCGAATTCCTTGTGCAGCACATAGGCCAGCGGGGCGAGGCAGTTGGTGGTGCATGAGGCGTTCGAGACCACGACGTGGTCCTTGGTCAGCAGGGCATGGTTGATGCCGTAGACGACGGTCAGGTCGGCGCCATCGCCGGGAGCCGAAATCAGCACCTTCTTGGCACCAGCCTTGAGATGGGCCGAGGCCTTTTCCTTGCTGGTGAAAATGCCGGTGCATTCGAGCGCGATATCGACGCCCATGGCGGCATGCGGCAGCTCGGCCGGATCGCGCACGGCGGTCACCTTGATCGGGCCGCGGCCTACATCGATGGTGTCGCCATCGACGGTCACGGTGCCGGCGAAACGGCCGTGCACGCTGTCGAAGCGGAACAGGTGGGCATTGGTCTCGACCGGGCCGAGATCGTTGATGGCCACGACTTCGATATCAGTGCGGCCGGATTCGATGATGGCGCGCAGGACGTTGCGGCCGATGCGGCCAAAGCCGTTGATGGCGACGCGGATTGCCATAGTGGAGGCTCCTAGGGAGGGCGTTAGGAAAGGGAGGGCAGCGCCGTCTTACAACTGTGCGGTGACGGCTTCAACAACGGCCTTGGCCGTAATACCAAAGTGTTCATAGAGCTTTTCAATCGGCCCGGAGGCGCCGAAGCTGTTCATGCCCACGAAACGGCCCTTGCGGCCGAGGATATGATCCCAGCTCATCTTGATACCGGCTTCGATGGCGACGCGGGCGTGGCCCTTGCCGATGATCTCGTCCTGGTATTCCTGGCTCTGCTGCGCGAACAGCTCCATCGAAGGCACTGACACGACACGCGACTTGATGTGCAATTCGTCCAGCATCTTCTGGGCTTCGAGCGCGATGGCGACTTCCGAACCAGTGGCGAAAATCACCGCATCGGAGTCACGATCGCCGGACAGGATGTAGGCGCCCTTGGCCGACTTGTTCTCGGAGGTGTATTCGGTGCGCACGGTCGGCAGGTTTTGGCGTGACAGGGCCAGGATCGATGGTGCCGAGGTCGATTCCAGGGCCAACTGCCAGCATTCGAGGGTTTCGACGGCATCGGCCGGGCGGAACACCAGAAGGTTCGGAATGGCGCGCAGGGCGGTCAGGTGTTCCACCGGCTGGTGGGTCGGACCGTCTTCGCCGAGGCCGATCGAGTCATGGGTCATGACATAGATCGAGCGCAGTTCCATCAAGGCCGCGAGGCGGATAGCGGGGCGGGCATAGTCGGTGAAGACCATGAAGGTACCGCTATAGGGGATCAGTCCGCCATGCAGCGCGATGCCGTTCATGGCCGAGGCCATTTCATGCTCGCGGATGCCGTACATCATGTAGCGGCCCGCATAATTGTCGGCCTGGAACGGGATCATTTCCTTGGTATTGGTCAGGTTCGAATGGGTCAGGTCGGCCGAGCCGCCCTGGGTTTCGGGCAGCACGGCATTGATGATGTCGAGCGCCATCTGGCTGGACTTGCGGGTCGCGACCTTGGGCTTGTCTTCGGTCAGCTTCTTTTTGAAGGCGTCCATGGCGGGCGCAAAAGCAGCCGGCAGGTCGCCCTTCATGCGGCGTTCGAACTCGTCCTTGTGCGGCGACGCGGCGAGACGCGACTGCCATTCACCGCGGATGTTCTGGCTACGGGTGCCAGCAGCGCGCCATGTGGCGAGGATTTCGGCCGGGATTTCAAAGGCGGGATAGGTGATGCCGAGCGCGGCCTTGGCGCCAGCCAGTTCCTCGGCACCGAGCGGAGCGCCATGCACCTTCTCGGTGCCGGCCTTCTTGGGCGCACCGAAGCCGATGGTGGTCTTCGCAGCAATCAGCGTCGGCTTGTCGGACTTCTTGGCTTCGAGCAACGCTGCTTCGATGGCGTCCTGGTCGTGGCCGTCGATCTCGATGGTGTTCCACTGCACTGCGTGGAAGCGGGCAATCTGGTCGGTGCTGTCGGAATTGGACACAGCGCCGTCGATAGTGATCGAGTTATTGTCCCAGATGACAGTCAGCTTGTTGAGTTTGAGGTGGCCGGCAAGCGCGATGGCTTCCTGGGAAATGCCTTCCATCAGGCAACCGTCACCGGCCAACACCCAGGTGTGGTGATCTACGATGTCGGAGCCGAATTCGGCGGCGAGCTTGGCTTCGGCGACGGCAAAGCCGACCGAATTGCCGAGGCCCTGGCCGAGCGGCCCTGTCGTGGTCTCGATGCCCTGGGCGAAATGATATTCGGGGTGGCCGGCGGTCTTGGAGCCAAGCTGGCGGAAATTCTTGACCTGCTCGATGGTCATGTCCTCGTAGCCCAGCAGGTAGAGCGAGGAGTAGAGCAGCATCGAGCCGTGGCCGGCCGACAGGATGAAACGGTCGCGGTCAGCCCATTTGGCGTCTGCGGGATCGAATTTCATCACCTTGGTAAACAGCACCGTCGCGATATCGGCGCAGCCCATGGGAAGACCGGGATGGCCGGAGTTGGCTTTTTCGACAGCGTCCATCGAGAGGGAGCGGATCGCATTGGCCAAATCGTTCTGCTGGGCGGTGTTTGTCATGGGATTCGCGCTTTCATCAGGGCTGAAATCTGGGGAGAAGAGGCGCCACAAGCCTCCTCCCAAAGGCGGGTTCGAGGCATAACAGGTTCGCCTAACGTGTCAATGACAGTGCCCCCCTTCGCGGTTGCATTGGTGTTATCGCTGGGGCACCCTGAGGCTGGCGGAATCGCCGCACATTGAGGACCGTAGTAGCTATGAGTGAGACGGAACTTGAAGACGGATTGAACGCTGCCAATGCGCGGTTTGATCGCGCCTTGTTGCGGCTGGACCAGAGCGTTAAGAATTTGAGCACGCGGCTGCGCCAGCACAATCGTATTGAGGTCGATACCCAGCGGCTAGTGCATGAGCGCTCACGGCTGGCGACCGAACTCGACAAGACCGCAGCGCGGGCCAAGCGGCTCGACGACAGCGCGCATGACGTGTCGCGCCGGCTGGTCGAGGCGATGGAAACCGTTCGTTCCGTGTTGGCCAAGGCGGAGTAGCGCAATGCCCGAAGTCAATGTCGAGATCAATGGCCGCAAGTACCGCATGGCCTGCGAAGAGGGCCAGCAGAAACACCTAATCGGGCTGGCCGAGCGATTTAATGCGCAGGTCGAGGGCCTCAAGGGCGCCGTCGGCGAAATCGGCGACACGCGACTGACGGTGATGGCCGGCATTGCGGTGGTGGACGAGCTGTCGGAAGCCGAGAAACGCATCAAGGAGCTGCAAACCGAGATTGTCGTGCTGACTCGCGCCGGCCAGGAAGTGGCCGCCGAGATTGAGGCGCTGGAAGAGAAATTCGCCGCCAAGCTCAGCGATGCCGCCAAGGCGATAGAGAGCGTTGCCAGCACGTTGGACGACGCGGCGCCGATGCCGCAGGGGTAACGAGGAGTACCCGAACCCCCAGTGGAACGGTCGCTACAACACGTTAAGCTATCCGGTTAAGCCGGTCGGCGGCGATGGGCGGGGCACAGGTGACCTCATCTATTCTGTCGGCTAAGGCCTGCTCATGTTTTCACGAAACCAGAGGTAGCTAGGCCCTTTGCAGAGCCGATCAAAGCGCCTATATATTGCTGGCTGCCCGGCGCGTGAGGATAACAATATCCCCGGGGCCTTAACGATCTCTAGGGAGCTGTCCCTGACCAGACCCGTGGGTTTGGACATACGGCGCCCACCTACGTAAAGTAGGTTCCCGGGATCGCATAT
>JAQGKG010000137.1 GCA_028290245.1 Devosia sp.
GACCGCACCTACCAGCTCAATTTCGGGGGCAACACCGACTTCCTCAACATGCTGGAACGAGAGCGCCTGGTTTCCAAGAAAATCAGCAAGACCCAGGCGGTTACCAGCCAGCTCGACGTGCCCTTACCTGCCGACGACGTTCATGTCGGCCCCAGTGACCACGTGCCATGGCTGACCGATCGCAAGTGGGCTTACATTCGGCTCGAAGGGACCACTTTTGGGGGCGTTCCGCTCAACGCAGAGCTCAAGCTCGAAGTCTGGGATTCGCCAAATTCGGCTGGCGTCGTCATCGATGCAGTCCGCTGCGCCAAGCTGGCGCTTGACCGTGGCATCGGGGGCGCGCTGGTCGGTCCGTCGAGTTACTTCATGAAGTCGCCACCGCGACAGTTCACCGATGACGAGGCCCACCGGCGCACCGAAGAATTCATCGCTGGTGTCGACGAGCCGATGCTCGGAGCCGCTGAGTGACAGCGACGATTTACCTGTTGCGCCACGCCGCTCACGACAATGTCGGAGGCTATCTCGCTGGCCGCGCACCGCATGTCCATCTAGGACCCGATGGGTTAGCGCAAGCCGATCGACTCGGCGCCAGATTGATACGAGAAAGGTTCGACAGCCTTTTCGCCAGCCCGCGCGAACGCACGCAAGAAACTGCTGCTGCGGTGGCTGCCGCACGTGGCGGAATGCAAGTGGAGACCGCCGAAGCTTTAGATGAAGTCGATTTTGGTGTCTGGTCTGGATCAACCTTTGACGAGCTGAACAAACGAGACGACTGGCGCCGTTGGAACACATTGCGCAGCATGGAGCAGACGCCCGCCGGCGAAACCATGCTGGACGTGCAACGGCGTGCAGTGGGCTTCATCCGCCCCTTTGCCGCCCGCGACGGCGATACTCGCCTCGCCTTGGTCAGCCATGCCGACGTCATCAAGGCAATTGTCGGCCATGTGCTGGGGCTGCCCATTGATGCGTGGCAGCGTTTTGACATCGCACCGGCCTCGATAACGACCCTGGTCGTCGGTGACTGGGGCGGCAAGGTTTTGACACTCAATGAAATCACCGCCTAAAGCGGCAAGAGGTATGGCCATGACATTGTCCGACGTAGAAATCCGTCAGCAGGTGGAGGCGCTGGGCCCCTGGTTTCACAACATCGACCTTGGTGGCGTGCTGACTGCGCCCAATCATTTCCTGGGCGACTACCCGAGGCGCAACTGGCGCAAGTTCGCCGATGCGATTCCAGCGGACCTCACGGGAAAGACCGTACTCGATATCGGCTGCAATGCTGGCTTCTACTCGATCGAGATGAAAAAACGTGGCGCCAGCCGCGTCGTGGCCGTGGACTTCGACGACCGCTATCTCGAACAGGCGCGTTTCGCCGCGGGGATAGCTGGCGCCGAAATAGAGTTCCGCAAGCTCTCGGTCTATGACGTCGGCACCCTGGGCGAGCAGTTCGATGTCGTGATTTTCATGGGCGTGCTTTACCACTTGCGGCACCCGCTGCTGGCGCTGGACCTGATCCGCGAGCACGTCGCCAAGGACATGCTGGTGTTTCAGTCGATGCAGCGCGGCAGCACCGAGATCAGCCAACTGGCGGAGAATTACCCTTTCTCGGACTATGCGCTGTTCGATCAGCCTGACTTCCCCAAGCTGCATTTCGTGGAGCATCGCTACGCTGACGACCCCACAAATTGGTGGGTGCCCAATGCTGCCTGTGCCGAGGCCATGCTGCGCAGCGCCGGCTTTGAAATCACCGACCACCCGGAAGCTGAAGTTTACATCTGCCGTGCCGCGAGCAGGCAAAACGCTGCATTTCCCATTTATCCCAGCAAAGGAGTTTCAGCATGATCGAAGCGGCAATGATCTGGAACGAGCCGAACAACAAGTCGCATTGGGATCCCGAAATCGATCCGGAGTGGGTGCTTTTCGGCGATATGGTCAACCTAGCCGCCGATGCGATTGCCGCCGCCAATCCAGCGGTGACGCGAGTGCTGGGCGGGATTTCGCCAATCGATCCCGGCTTCATGATCCGCATGAAAAATTATGGTGTGCTGGACCGGGTAAATGCCGTGGCGGTACACGGCTTTCCGCTCGATTGGAACCTGTGGCAAATCCAGGAATGGCCTCAAAAGCTCGAGGACATCCGCAAGGTGACCAGCTTGCCGATTTGGGTCAGCGAGGTCGGCGTTTCCACCTTTGGGGCTGAAGAAGTGCAGCTTTGGGGCCTGCAGCGTACTGCCGAACTGCTCAAGGGCAATGCCGCCCGCATTCAATGGTACAGCCTCTACGATCTGCCGCTCGAATGGGGAGCAACCACCCGCCACCGCGAAGCCGAAGGCTCATCCTACTACCGGCACTTCTACATGGGCCTGCTGCGGGAGGATGGCACACCAAAGCCGGCGCTTGAGGAATTCGCCAAGCACACCCCAGAGATGGGCCTGGTGCAGTGGTTTCACTACCACGACCCACGGCTTGATGACGCCGTCGCCTGGATGAAGCGCCTCGGCGTGACCCACATGCGCACTGGTCTGTCCTGGGCTGATAGTTTCCGCCCTAACGCTCTTGACTGGTTCGACCGGCAAATGGAGGCGCTGCAGGATTTCGACGTCACGGTGACGTTCTGCTTCACCCCCGAGCATCGCGGCATTGCTCCGCACCACACCAGTGCACCGCAGGTGCCAGAGGAATTTGCCGCCTTCTGCGCCCAGATGATCGAGCGCTATGCGCCGCGTGCGACGTTTAAGGGACTGCTTGCTGCGGAAACCTCTGCCCTGCTGGTTTGAGCATCAAGTGTTGCGGTCGGTGAGCCTCAGCCATCGCGCGACTGCCCCGACCCGGCCGCGGCCATATGCGAGACCGTGATAGATCTTGAGAGCAGTGTGCGCCCAAGCGACATAAAGCATGGGCGCATGCTGCCACCGCGCCAGCCAGAACATCCGATGGCTCCAAGCGCTCGTGGCGTATCGCAGGCGATAGATGAGCTTGCGTTGTAAAGGCAAGTCGGTGCGTTCCGAGAAACGCTTGCGCGGCTTCAGCCCGCGGCGTTGCCAACTGAGCCGATAAGCCAGGCCTTCGCGGCGCTGGCGAAAGCCGGCTGCTTGGGTGTTGGCGACGTAGTCGGCATCGACGGTGCGGAGATCGAGCCGGCCGTCTGCTATGGCCTCTTCAAGAATGCTGCGCAGTTGCGGCATGCGGGTCACGACAACATTGGTGCCGCGCCAATCCGATGAATAGGGCTCAACCCAGGCGTCGCCAAAAGAAATGTCTGCGGTTTCGGCCACAACGTCATCGCAGAAATTGCAAGCCGAGTTCTGGAAGAAACCGGCGCCCCAGTCTCCATCCGCAAGATGCCACCAGTCCTTCTGCCGCACTGACCCGTCTTTTAACGACAATTGCGCCGTGTACCAGTTAGCCGGCCGCTCGGGTCCCTTGATGCGGAACTGCGGCTGGGCGACGGCTTCGATGGCGGTGTCCATTTGCCAGGCAAAACTCTCCACCAACCGCGCGCTTTTCATGTGGCCGCAGAACAGCCCCAGCGTATAGGAAATTCGCTCAGCCAAAACCTCATCTTGGGCGCGCGATAGATGCACGGCCTTGATGAAGCAGGGGATGCCGACGATAGCGTAGCGGCCGGGCACATGGCGGATTTCATCCAGAACCCCGGAAAGCTCGACCGGATAGTAGCGCGACTTTGCGCCGCTTTGGACAGCATCGACGGTTCGCGAAATGGCGTAGCGAAAGAACCGGCCATCTTCGGAGGGTTGAACATGGGCTACCCCATCGACCAATCCGCGCCGCAGCAATTCTGCTGCCACCCAGCTGACCATGCCCCCCGAACTTCCATTGCTCCGATACTCGCCCTCCGACACCGCGCCGACATAGGCCGCTTCAAACCAGCCAAGGCGATCGTCCTCCATCGGTGCATCGGGAAAACGGAGCGCGGCGATTTCGTCCTCATTGCGCGCTACCGGCGAAAATGGGCAGAGCGCAGCGATCCTGCCGGATTGGGTGTCGAGAAAGGCCGGTGAGCCAGCGGGCTTGAACTGACCATAATGGTCCATCGCCATCTCTGCTCGGTCTATGCCGCGTGTACCGACGCAGGCGCCGCAACCGATGCACAGCCCGGACTTCATGACCTGGCTGGGACTGAGCACCGGGCTAGGCAAGGACACGATCCAGATATGCCGTGGACTCCGCTCGGAGCGCGCCGATCTGTTGCCCGATCTGCGGATCAAGAGGAGCAACTAGCAACCGGGCGAGCTCCTCGCTGCTCGTAAGCGGCGAGACCATGTGGTGCTCGGCGCTCAACGCTCCAACGAGATCTCGCACCTTGTTAAACCGGTAGTCGGTTGGCGCCGTGACGAATGGCTTGCCGTTAACCAGAGCGAACACGCAGCCATGGAAGAAGTTGGTAATTACCGCGCTCGCGCGGGACATCAGGTCTGCAAATTGCAGTGGTCCGGCATCGATCTGCTGTTCGTCGGCCCAGGCATTGTCATAACCGATGCTCACCAACTTGATGTCGTTCGCGGCGGCCCATGCTGCAACGGCGACGCTCAACCATTCTGGGAAGCCATGACCATAAACCACTGCGTATCGCGTGCCGCTTGGCGGTAAGGTGGTCCTTGGAATGAACTGGTCGAACTGCAAGCACGGATCGAGCACCAGCGTCGGACGATGGCCGGTGGCGCCCATCACCAGTTCCTGCGAATTGCGGTCGCGTACCGAAATGTCATGGAACCGGCCGAGACGCTGTGACCAATGCTCATCCAAGGCGTGAGACGATGGCTGATTGCCAAAGCTCGCCGCGTAGGAAGCAAGACGGGTGGCGGGCAGACCCTCCCCATAGAACAGGCCCTCGCCGCCATACCACGGGTGGCGCAGGTTCCAGACCTCATCGCTGCCGACCAGGACCAGATCGTAGGCCTCGCTCTGCTCCGGCGCGTGCAGCGGGAAAGGGCGCGAGCGTGGCAAGTCCTCGAAGGCCGCAAAGAACTTGCGAGCTTTGGAAACATAGGCCTGACGGTAGGATCGTGGGTCAGCTTCCGGAATGGGCCGCAAGGCGCAGCGCCATTCCGCCAGATTGATCCGGCGTGATTGATGATCGAGCAGCACGGCGTCGTGGCCCTGGGCCCGCAACCCTTCGACCAGGCACCGCGCCTGCCAGTAGGATCCGTAGTTGATGCAGCGATGAAAGGTCAGCACACCGATACGCTTGGGCGGAGCCATGACTCGCTCACTGCCCATCATGGAAGCACAGGATCATGGATAGACCACCAGGGCCTTCATGAAGCCGTCAGGGCGATCACGGGTGGCGTTCAAAGCCTTATCGAGGTCGGTCAGAGCATAGCGGTGAGTATAGAGCGGCGCTGGGTTGAGCCTGCCCTCCATCACAGCGGCGACCGCATCGCGAATGCCCTGGATATAGATCGCAGGATCGCGTTCATGAGCGTTGATGACGTCAAGGCCACGCCAGTTCCACATCTGCATATTGATCTGGCGCGGCCCGTCCTGGTGGTAGCCTGCAATCACCAGCCGGCCGCGTTCGCGCGTTAGTTCCGCGGCGAGGTCCAGTGGCCATTGCTTGCCGACCGCTTCGATGACGCAATCGCAGAACTGCCCATCGGTGAGCGCCTTGACCTGTTCGATGATCTGCCAGTGATCATGCATTGCGATAGTCTCGGCGGCGCCCAGATCGGCGGCCAGTTGAAGGGCAAAGGGGCGCCGTGCGATAGCGATGACCCGCGCACCAGCGGCTACCGTCAATTGGGTCAGCAGCGCCCCCAGAAAGCCGATGCCGACAATGGCAACGGTTTGACCGGCCGATATCTCCGCGCGTTTGAAAATGTTCATGGCACAGCCAAGCGGCTCACCGGGGAACGGCATGCCAGCCAGTTCCGGTGGCAATTTGACTACGGCATTGGCCTCGGCAACGTCGTGAGTGGCATAGCTGTGATACGAGAGCGCCGCAACGCGATCGCCGACTGCGAGGTCTTCGACTCCGTCGCCTACCGCGTCGATCACGCCCCAACCTTCATGGCCAAGACCACCAGGCTCGGTCGGGAATTTCATCCAGTCTGGACCGGCCCAAGGGGTAAGGTTGGAAGCACATACGCCACAACCTTCGAGGCGCACGCGCACCTGCCCTTTGCCAGGAGCCGGCAGGGGGTGGCGCTCAATTTGCATGGCGCCAGGCCCAGTCACGACCGCCGCTTCCATTTCGCCTGAACGAACCATGGCGATGTTCATGGTGCTGTCCTCAATCCCGATTGACGAATTTGTTGAAGCGGCTCTGGCCGCCGTCGCTCGTTTCGTCCTGGTACAAAAAGGCCAGCTTGTTCTCGTCGAATATCTTGAAGAACTCGTCCCATTCAATCGGCTTCAGCTTGTCCTCGGGTTCGCCAAAGTCGATCCGCAGAATGCCGCCCTTACCGCCGGTATCGACCACTGCCGGATGGCCGTCCCGGGCCTCCGCCCACTGGCGGATGTCTTCGTGTTTGGTGGTGGTATGGGAACTGCTCATGATCTTGCTCCTTGGTGGGACATTATCAGGCGGGCGACGCGGCAAGCGGCACGGTCGCGGCCGTCCCCTGCCCCCGGCGCGTTTTCTCTGGCCTTATCGCTGCGCGACCGAGGCCGAAATAGTGCAGCCCGGCTTCACCGGCGCGCGCCCCTTCCAGAATGTTTCGGAAATCAAAGACCGTTCGACCGCGCATGGCTGCTGCCAGTTGCGCCGGGTCCAGTGAGCGATAGTCATCCCACTCCGTCAGAATGACGACCACATCGGCATGGCGGGCAGCCTGCAGCGCGGTATCGTGCCATTGCACATCTGTGAGCAGACGCCGTGCCAAGCGGGGTTGCGGGTCATGCGCGTGGACGTTGAGGCCAGCCTCGACAAGCAGCGGGACAATGGTCAACGATGCC
Organism: Devosia sp.; assembly: GCA_028290245.1. GTDB lineage: Bacteria > Pseudomonadota > Alphaproteobacteria > Rhizobiales > Devosiaceae > Devosia. Next base: position 6,919 of record JAQGKG010000137.1, read on the forward strand.
GCCTCGCGCACGTCGTCGGTATTGGCCTTGAAGCTGGTGCCCAGGACCGCCACGCGACCACCGCGGGGCGTCGCATCGATGATGCGGCGGGCCAGCGACTGCTTGCGAGCCTCGTTGCGTTCGATGAGAGCTTCGACCAGTGGCTGAGGTGCACCATGCCGGCGGCCAGTGATGGCAAAGGCGCGGGTGTCCTTGGGAAAACAGGAGCCGCCAAAGCCGGGTCCGGCAGCGAGAAATGCCGCGCCGATGCGACGGTCCCGTCCTATGCCGTCGGCCACAGCCACGACATCTCCATCCAGCTTTTCGCAAAGATCAGCGACGTCGTTGATGAAGCCGATCTTGAGGGCGAGAAGGGCATTGGCAGCGTATTTTATGAGTTCGGCGTTGACGGTTTTGGTGACGACTAAAGGCACCCCTGTTGCGGTCAATGGTCGATAGATTTCCCGCAGTATTTCTTCGGAGCGGCGGTCGTCAGCACCGACGACGATGCGGTCGGCGCGTAGGAAATCCTTGATCGCAGATCCTTCGCGGAGGAATTCGGGATTGGACGCTACCGAGACGTCCTTTCGACCGCGGCTGGAGTCCACCAGGTTTTTGACCCGCCCGGCCGTTCCCGCCACAACGGTCGATTTTAGGATCAGTACCGCGCCGTTCTTCAAATGCCGCGAAATACCTATCGCGGCAGCTTCGACAAAGCTGAGGTCGATGTCACCACTCTCGTCGGAAGGCGTGCCGACTGCCAGAAAGACAGCGGCAGCATTGCGCGCGGCTTCGCTGGAGTCATTGTTGAAGTGTA
>JAQGKG010000485.1 GCA_028290245.1 Devosia sp.
GACCCAGGCGCGTATCCGCTGGATGGTGCTGGCCATGGTGCTGGGCTTTGGCCTCGTCGGCGCACGCCTCGTGCAACTCGGCATGGTCGAGACCGACTCCACTATCGAGGGTCAGGCGCGCGATGTCATCACGGCGACGCGACCGCCGATTCTTGATCGTAATGGCCTCGAAATGGCCGTTGATATCCGCGTGCCATCGCTATTTGCCGAGCCGCGCCGCATCATCGATGTGGAAGAGGCCGTCAATAAGTTGCGCACCGTGTTGCCTGATCTGGACGAAAAGTGGCTGCGGGCCCGGCTGACCGGCGACAAGGGTTTTGTGTGGGTGCTGCGCGAATTGAGCCCCGCTATTCAGGACAGGGTGATGCGGCTTGGCATTCCCGGCATCGACTTCATCACCGAGTCCAAGCGCTTTTATCCCGGCATGAGTGAGGCCAGCCATATCCTGGGCTCGACCAACATCGATAACCAGGGCATTGCTGGCATCGAACGGCATATGGACAATGAGGACGTGGCCCTGCTGCAGGACCTCGGTCTGGCGCGCGGCAATGCATTGGCGCCGGTAGAGCTCAGCGTCGATATGCGCGTGCAGCACATCATGCACGAGCAGTTGATGGATGCGATGACCCGCTACAAGGCCATCGCCGCGGCCGGCGTCATGGTCGATATCCATACCGGCGAGGTTATTTCACTGGTTTCGGTGCCGGACTTCGATCCGAACGATCCCAAGTCCGCTCTGGTCAAGGACAGCTTCAACCGCATCACCGCTGGCATTTTCGAGCCAGGCTCGATTTTCAAGACAGTCACCATGGCTGGGGCGCTAGACGCGGGTGCCGTGCGGCTAACCGATCAGTTCGATGCGCGCTTCGGCGTGCGCTTCGGGCGCTTCACCATTGACGATTTTCACGGCAAGCACCGCATCCTGAGTCTGCCGGAAGTCTACAAATTTTCGTCCAATGTTGGCACCATTCGAGTTATGCAGGCGCTGGGCAAGGACAATTACCGTGCGTTTCTCAGCACCATGGGCTTCGATGCCCGCGTGCCGTTTGAGCTGCCGGAAATGCGCCTGCCGACTGTTCCCAAGGAATTTTCCGAAGTGGGCGCGGCGACAGCGTCGTTCGGTCACGGCCTGTCGGTATCGCCACTGCACATGGTTGCGGCCTATTCGGCCTTCGTCAACGGCGGCAATTACATCGCCCCGACGCTATACAAGCGCACGGTTGCCGAGTCCGAGCCGCTGTATCGCCGCGTCGTGCAGCCGTCGACCAGCGAGGCCATTCGCTACCTGATGCGCCTCAATGCCATCGGTTCCGGCGGCTCTGGCGGCCAGATGAACAAGCTGGCGCTGGGCTTCCGCGTCGGCGGCAAAACCGGCACGGCAGAAAAAGTGGTCGATGGCCGCTATTCGTCGAGCAAGGTCACCAACTTCTTCGGCTCGGCTTTTCCGCTGGATAATCCGCGCTATGCGATGATCATCATGGTCGACGAGCCCAAGGCCGAAAACGCCCAAACCGGCACGACCGCCGGCTGGAATGCCGGCACGGTCACCGGTCGCATCGTGCAGCGGGTTGCTCCGATGCTCGGCATTGCGCCCGATTTTTCGCCTTTAATCGACGATAGCCTCGTGCCTGCTTCGCTTCGCAACGGCCCGCCCGGCTCACAATTTAACTGATCCAAAAGGATTTGCCTCCGTGTCACTCAGCGTAACACAACTGCTCGAAGGCTCCGGCGCTCGTCCCAAAAAGGGCTTGGGTGCAGTTTTTGGCCTCAACTCCGACAGCCGCCGGATCGAGCCGGGGGATATCTTTTTCGCCCTGCCGGGCCACAGCACGCATGGCAACCAGTTCGTAAGCGACGCGGTCAAGCGCGGCGCGCTGGCGGTGATTACCGACGTGGCCCCGGTTGGCGATCCCGGCGTTCCTGTGGTCGTGGTCAAGGATGTGCGCGCAGCCTACGCCCGCGCCGCGTCCCGCATATATGAGCCGCAGCCGGAAATCACGGTCGCTGTGACCGGCACCAACGGCAAGACCTCGGTCGCGTCCTTCGTGCGCCAAATCTGGAGCTATGCCGGGGTGCCCGGCGCCAGCATCGGTACGCTCGGCGTCGATACCGCGACCCGCCACATCGACGGCAGCCTTACCACCCCGGATTCCCGCACGCTGCACCAGACGATGCGGGCGCTGAAGGCTCAGGGCATCGACTATGTGGCGCTTGAAGCGTCGAGCCACGGTCTCGACCAGCGCCGGCTTGATGGGCTGCATTTCGAGGCGGTCGCCTTCACCAATCTCAGCCGCGACCATCTCGATTATCACGCCGACATGGACGAGTACCGCAACGCCAAGCTGCGCCTGTTCACCGACCTGTTGGTCGATGGCGGCGCAGCGGTGGTCAATGTCGATGATCCGGAATATGAGCCCTTCATGTTTGCAGCGCTGGGGGCCAGCGCGACGCTGCTCACAGTCGGTCGCGAAGGCGCTTATATCGAAGTGCTGTCGGTCAAGCCGGAGGGCTATGGCCAGCGCGTCGAAGTGCGTCACGTCGGCGAAAAACTGAGCTTCCACCTGCCATTGACCGGCGAATTCCAGGTCTCCAACGCCATCGTTGCGGCGGCCCTTGCCATGTCGAGCGGCGTGGATAAGGCGCAGGCCTTCCCGGCGCTGAGTGAGCTGGTCGGTGCCAAAGGGCGGCTGGAATTAGTGGCCGAGCACAACGGTGCGGCGATCTTCATCGACTATTCCCACAAGCCGGTCGCGCTCGAGTCAGCGCTCGCCTCGCTTCGGCCATATGCCAAGGGGAAGCTGCGAGTCGTATTCGGGGCAGGCGGCGATCGTGACAAGGGCAAGCGGCCGATGATGGGCGAAGTCGCCCAGCGTCTGGCCGATGATCTCATCGTCACCGACGACAATCCCCGTACCGAGAACGCAGCGACGATCCGCAAGGAAATCCTAGCCGCCACTAAGGGCGCCAAGGAAATCGGCGACCGCAAGGAAGCCATCGTCGCCGCCGTCAAATCGTTGCAGCCGGGTGACGTCTTGCTGGTTGCCGGCAAGGGCCACGAGGACTACCAGATCGTCGGAACGACGAAGCACCATTTCTCCGACCATGAGGTCGTGGCGGAGGCTATAAAGGGGTAAGAATTTGCCGGGCAATCGATGCAGCACCTCCTCCTCCACAACCCTCCCCGAGAGGGGGAGGGTGCAGTGTCCAGATCCCGGCAGCGTCACGTCATGACCCAGCCTCTCTACACCATCGGCGCCATCCTCGCCGCCAGCGGCGGTTCGAGTGCGCTCGATCCAGCCACCTCGATCAATTCCATCACCATCGACTCGCGCGAGATTGGGCCTGACGCGCTGTTCGTTGCCATCAAGGGCGACCGGTTCGACGGGCATGATTTCGTCGAGACGGCGCTGAAAAACGGCGCGGTTGCGGCGCTGGTCAGCCGCGGCGAGGGCGACAAGCGCGTTGTGGTTTCCGATGCATTGGAAGGCCTTCGGGCCATCGGGCGGGCAGCGCGGGAGCGTAGCCGAGCCATCGTGGTCGGCGTTACCGGTAGCGTCGGCAAGACCACCACCAAGGAAGCCATTCGCGTGGTGTTTGAGGCTGCGGGCGAGACCCATGCCTCAATCAAGAGCTTCAACAATCACTGGGGCGTGCCGCTGATGCTGGCGCGCTTCCCCGAGAACGCGCAGTTCGGTGTGTTCGAAATGGGCATGAGCGCGCCCGATGAAATCCGGCCGCTGTCGCAACTGGTGCGGCCGCATATCGCGGTGATCACCACTATCGCCCCGGCTCATATGGAGAGCTTCGGCTCGCTCGAGGGCATAGCCAGCGCCAAGGCGGAGATATTTGCCGGGCTGGAACCGGGCGGCACCGTGGTGCTCAATGCCGACCACCCGCAATTGGACGTGTTGCTCGACGAGGCTAAAGCCGCTGGCGTGGACCGGATCGTCACCTACGGCGAAGCGCAAAGCGCGGATTGGCACATCGTCGATACCAAAATTGCCGGCGACAAGAGCTTTGCCACTATCGAGCACAATGGCGAGCACCATGAATTGGTGCTCAATGTTCCCGGCCGCCACATGGTGGCTAATGCCACGGCGGCTTTGGCCGTGAGCTATATCGCAGGGATCGACCCCGAGGTGGCCTTGCGCGCGCTGGCGAGCTTTGGCGCACAGGCGGGCAGGGGGCAACGCTTGCGTCTCGGGTCCGGCGACCAAGTGCTGTCGCTGACTGACGAAAGCTACAACGCCAATACCGCCTCGATGAATGCGGCGCTGGAGGTGTTTGCGGCGCAGACGGCTCCGGGTGGCCGCAAGGTTGTCATCCTCGGCGATATGCTGGAACTGGGCGAACAGTCAGCCAGCTTCCACGCAAGCCTGGCTCCGGCGGTGACAGCATCTGGTGCCGAACGCATCTATCTGGTCGGGCTGGCCATGGCCGCACTTGCCGACGCACTCGGCGCTGGCCGTGTTGCCGCACACACACAGACGGCTGCAGAGATGGCGGAGATCGTGCTTAACGATCTTGCCTATGGCGACGCAGTTATGGTCAAAGGGTCCAACGGCGTGGGCCTAGCGGGTATTGTCGAAAAAATTCGCAACCGGTTCGGCAATAACTGACCCCACCCAACGAGGACGCTTCGCTTCATGTTGTACTTCCTTGGTCAGTTGAGCGACGCTCTCACGGCCTTCAACGTCTTCCGCTACATCACCTTCCGCACGGCGGGCGCGGTCATCACCGCGCTGTTCTTCGTATTCCTGTTTGGCCCGGGCATGATCGCCATGCTGCGCCTGAAACAGGGCCGGGGCCAGCCGATCCGTGAAGACGGTCCGGCGGGACATCTGCTCACAAAAAAGGGCACGCCCACCATGGGCGGGCTGATGATCTTGTCGGGGGCGGTGATTTCGACACTGCTGTGGGCGAACCTGAGCAACGGCTATGTGTGGGTGGTGCTGTTCGTGACCATCGGCTTTGGCGCGATCGGGTTTTACGACGACTATCTCAAGGTCAAGCGGATGAGCCATGCGGGCTTTGGCGGACGCCAGCGCCTGCTGCTCGAAGCACTGATCGGCTGCATCGCGGCGTTCTTTATTTCGCAGCTTGCTGCCGGCTCGTACGGCACCTCGCTACTGTTCCCCTTCGTCAAGGACCTAGCCGTCAACCTCGGCTATTTCTACATCCTGTTCGGCGGCTTCGTCGTCGTCGCGGCGGGCAATTCGGTGAACCTGACCGATGGTCTCGATGGTCTTGCCATCGTCCCCGTCATGGTTGCCGCGGCCTGTTTCGCGCTAATTGCTTATCTAGTCGGTAGTGCAAACTTCTCCGAATATCTGCTGCTCAACGCGGTTCCCGGCACGGCCGAACTGTCCGTGGTCTGTGGCGCGCTGATCGGTGCGGGTCTAGGCTTTTTGTGGTTCAACGCGCCACCCGCGCAGATATTCATGGGCGATACCGGCTCGCTGGCTCTCGGTGGCGCGCTCGGCACCATCGCTGTGGCCACCAAGCATGAACTAGTGCTGGCCATCATTGGCGGGTTGTTCGTGCTCGAAGCGGTGTCGGTGATCGTGCAGGTCGCGTCGTTCAAGTTGACCGGCAAGCGCGTTTTCCGCATGGCACCGATCCACCACCATTTCGAACACCTCGGCTGGACCGAAAGCCAGGTGGTGATCCGCTTCTGGATCATCAGCTTCGTGCTGGCCCTGATCGGCCTGTCGAGCCTGAAGCTTCGCTAGAGCCTTAGGAATTATTCAGTACTGATAACGGTTTCGTGTCCGTATCGCCGAAACTTCGTTCTGTCCGTGGCGTAGCTAGATTGACGATAGCACTTCGTCCCTAGCCATCCCCACACTGCGCCTGAAGCGCAGCGACAATAAGAACGAGGAGACTACCAAGTGACTGCTACCGCCCGTCTGGCACTCCGTGCCGCCCTGCTGCTTAGCACCGCAACCCTTGCCACCGCTGCTTACGCTGCTCCAGCTGTTGGCCTTGTCGGCGGCACTACGCTAGTGATGTTCGACACCGAAACCCGCGCCGTCAGCGGCACGATGGAAGTCACCGGCGTCGACGGCCTTGCCGGTATCGACGTCCGCCCTGCCGATAAGCT
>JAQGKG010000150.1 GCA_028290245.1 Devosia sp.
GGCGACATGCCGGCGATATCGAGCTTGGCTTCACCTTCTCGCACCTGCCGATACGCATTTTCGAGGGCGCTGACATAGAGCCCCTCCTTGCTGCCGAAATAGTAGTAGATCATGCGCTTGGACGAGCGGGTCTTGGCGGCAATTTCGTCGATCCGGGCGCCAGACAAGCCATTGAGCGCAAACTCCTGCGCTGCGACTTCGATGATGTTCTGCCGCGTGCCTTCGGGATCCTGCGCGCGCGTCGGCGTGGCGCGCGACCTAGGTCGGGATGTAGAAACCGGATTGCTCATACGCTGGCAGCCTTCCTCGCCGGCAATTGACTAAACTAACCAGTTCGTACATTTTGCCACAAATCGCCTTGCAGCATTTATCTGTTGCGGGGCGAGAAAAACAAGGCCGCCCCCGCTACCAGCGGGCAGGGCCGGGCGGGGAGTAGCAGTTTTGCACATCGCAGGCAGGCCGGCAGTGCACCCACTGCGCATTTCGGTTCTGGACAACCAGTTGCCCCATGCCGATGGCATCACGATCGGACTGGTGGGCCGCGGCATCGCCTCCTCGCTCTCCCCGATCATGCATGAGCAGGAGGGGCGTCGGCTGGGGCTGGACTATCGCTATCACCTGATCGATTTCGACCGTCTCGGACTGGATGATAGCCAGCTTGGCGATGTGCTGGCCGAGGCGCGCGATCTGGGTTTCGCGGGCCTCAACATCACCTATCCTTTCAAGCAGGCGGTGCTGCCGCTGCTCGATGACCTGGGTCCGGACGCTGCGGCCATTGGTGCCGTCAATACAGTGGTGCTGACGGGCGCGCAGTCCACCGGCCACAACACCGACTGCTGGGGCTTTGCCGAGAGCTTCCGCCAGGGGCTGCCAGACGTGGCAAGGGCGCGCGCGTTGCAACTGGGATCCGGTGGAGCCGGCGCTGCGGTGGCCCGGGCATTGCTGCAAAGCGGAGTCCAGAAGCTGGACATCTACGACACTGATCACGCCAAGAGCGAAATGCTGGCGCAGCGGCTGCGGCATCTGCTGGGTGCCGACGTGCAGGCGGTGCAGGACGTTGCAGTCGCGGCCCTCGCTGATGGCATCGTCAATACGACGCCGGTGGGCATGGCCAAGCATCCCGGCGTGCCGATCGACGCTGGGTGGCTCGAGGCAAGGCACTGGGTTGCCGACGTGATCTATTTTCCGCTCGAGACCGCCTTGCTGGATTTGGCACGCCAACGCGGTTGCCAGGTGTTGCCGGGCGGCGGCATGGCGGTTTATCAGGCGGTTCGGGCGTTCGAGCTGTTCAGCGGCAGAAAGCCGGAGGCCGCGGCCATGGCCGCGACCTTCCAGAAAGCCGTGGCTGGCTAGATACGCCCGCTTTGCAGGACGTGATCGACGCCGCTCTTAATATGGGCTGTCAGCTTGTTGACGATGCCATCGACGTCGCGCCGCATTGCCAGGTCGAACAGTGCCTTGTGATCGTCCTTTACCGCCGAGCCACGGAAGCTAGCGGCCAGCATGTGATAGCGGATAAAGCGGTCGAATACCGAGGCGTGCAGATCGAGCAGCGTACGGGATCCGCAAGCAGAGATCAGCGCGTTGTGAAAGGCGAAATCATAGCTCACCCATTGGGCAGTGCGCTCGATCTCGCCACGCAACAATTGTGCTTCGACGACCGACAGCTTGTGATGGGCCGAGACGACGCGCCCTTCCCAGTCGAGGTCGCCCGCTGCGATGGATAGCCGGATGGCGTGGCTTTCCAGCAGCAGGCGCAGGTCGGCTACTTCGCGCAGGTTATCCGCCGTGGCCGCTGTAACTTCGAAGCCGCGCTGGCCTTCCGCGGTCACCAGGTTCTCGCTTGCAAGCCGGTTCAGTATTTCGCGCAGGGTGCTGACGCTGGCACCATACTGGTTCTTCAAAGCGTCCAGCCTGAGCTTTTTGCCCGGCAACAAAATACCTGACACGATGTCATCGCGGATACGCCGCAAGGCGACATCGCCAACGCCTTCTTCGATCAGCTGTTTTTCGTCGCTCAAGGTGGCCTCCATCCCCACGCTTCTAACCAATGGGGCGACGTACGTCAAAGTTTGCGTAAAATCTCATACGAAATAGAAATCAGATGACAAAAGACGCCGTGCCAGCTAATTTCGCATGCACAGGGAAACCGCATTGACTTGAACGAACTATTTCGTACATTGTGCACGAGGACGAAAACGACGGCGTTTGACCGTGTCGTCCGATGGGGATGCCTGGCTAACGGGCGACAATTGGGAGGATGATGATGCGTTTTGGTTTCACGCGCCGCGCGGTGCTGCTTGGTGGATTGATGATGGCTGTTGCCATGCCCGCCATGGCTCAGGACAAGCCGGTATTGCGGTTTTCAGCAGTGTTTTCGGAGCAGGATATCCGCGCTGAAATGCTGGGGCTGTTCGCAGGCCAGATTGCCGAAGATTTCACGCTCGAGCCCTATTATGGCGGCAACCTGTTCAAGCAGGGCACCGAGCTGGTCGCGCTGCAGCGCGGTAACCTCGACATGGGCAA
>JAQGKG010000014.1 GCA_028290245.1 Devosia sp.
TGCGCAACTGGAATGGCAGACTATCCACCAGATGGTTACCAGATGGATGAAAATGCCAATGTTGCAAACATAGCGGCCTCGATACAGCGCCACATGGGCGTGACCGCTGGTATGGTATCGATTTGACGCGCCGGGTTGATTATCCGCCGCTCTGCTGGATCGAAGACATATCCTGAGGATGCCAGCGAGTTGAGGCCATAAGTGCCACCGAAACCGTCGGCAATGCCCCCGGAAAATGCCTGCCGATATTCCAGATCCTTTGAGTGTAGGATGGTAGTTAAGAAAGTTATCACGTTCCATCACTGCAGGATCGAAGCCCACAATCGTCTCAGCTTCGTAACGCCCTTCTTCCGCATACAAGTCGCTGCAGTTGCCAGTTCGACCTGACCGTACGGTTTGGTCAGTGGGGCGAGCAAGCCGCTGCGGAGTTCCGACTTCTGCGGATTATGCAGCCCTAACGTGGGAACACCGACCGGGCCGATGTCTTTCGCTCATGAGAGATAGGCTCTCAGCAGAGCCATTCCCGCGGCCTGCTCTGCCCAGCCGTGTTCGACGGCGATTGGTAGCATGGAGATTGACGCCGTGCCCACACACGCAACGACATGTATTCAATCAATGCAGCGTAGATACCAATCAAATAATGTAGGTTTCGCCGCATTATATCAAAAAGCTGGCCGAACTGCACATGACGACCTGCCTGCACGAAACAGCCGCGTTTGTCGAGCGCGGCTCTTGGACTGTAGTCGAATCACCTGGCGAAGTCCTGGTAAAAAGCATGCCGCTATCGTTTCATTGAGGCTAAAAGGTGTAAGGCCCGAGACCATGGCGCGACGTATCCACCCCTCTCCCATCCGCCCACGGTCAAAACGCTCGATGAGAAGCACGTCCTGCTCTTGGTCATTAAAGTGCCTACCCTGAAGGTGTCCTACCCTGTCGGGTAAGATGGCCTCGGCCAAGTCGGGTAAGATGCTCTTTTCTTATTTCCGGTTGCGCTCGAGGCGGTTCCGGAAATAGGGCCTGTTGGTTAAATCGACGAACAAAGTGAGCTTGCGCCCCTGATCCCGCTTGGGTCGAGGGGGCGTCGTTTTTGACCAGCAGGCAGGCAGAAGATCGCCTTCGATCTGCTGCCACGAATGATCCTTTCGGCGAACATAGAGAGCTTGCCCCCCTGCCCCGTCTTATGGGGCGAAGGGGGGCCGAAAGGTTCATTCGTCGCTTTGACTTGTCATGGGTCGTCAGACCCTGCCGCCCTGCCTGCGCAGCAGGCGAGGGGCGGCCATGACAAGGCGAAGCGCTCAAGAGCATCTCAAACATAAAGGCCATCTAACGACGTCTGGAACAGCCACTTTTCCGATTTTCAGGCACTCCGCATAGCCTTGCATCAGAACAACCTGAGGCTCGTTATGACATTTCAAATTAAGGACCTCTTGGAAGAGGCGGAGGCGTACCTGGCAAAGCCGAAAGTGGCGAGTACCGTCAACAGGTATAGACGCGTCTACAAGACCATGAATTTGTCCGGCCTCGGTGCCGTTGGATATGTTGCCCATGTGGCAGTGGTGATGCCCGCGCAGTTCGTGCTGACACGTTCAGCCATTATTTATGGGTTGTGGACGGGCATCAGTCATAAAATCCGCGAGGCCGTACGGAAGATCACTCAACGACTTACAGTGTCGGCGACGGATGACGTCAACCTGGCTGCAGCGTACCGCCAAATGATCGAGGATCTGCATAAGCAAAATCCGCCCCAAGACGCCTTTACCCGTAAAGGCAAATCGAAACGCGGTTGCCTCAGAATTCTTCCGGACAATTGGCGGAAGCGCCTTGCGGACAACACGAGCGCTGAGGCCCTTCCAGCAGTTCTGGTGTCGCTGCTCTCGGGGTGCCGGCCGGAGGAACTGAGCATGGGAATTACCGTCAGCGTTATAAATGACCGGTACCTGTGCATTTCCATCAATGGCGCCAAGGTCACTGAAAAGAATGGACAGCCATGGCGAAAGTTGACGTTTGACGTAGGGCTGTCCGATCTCGCCGCGGTCTTGTGGCGGATCACCTCGCGCAAGGGCGGCGTCCTGCAGGTCAAGCGCGAGCCACGCACCCTTCACAAAAACATGGTGTCAGCGTCCGCAAAAGCCGGACTGCCCTCGATCTGTGCTTATATCGCAAGGCATTACCTGGCGTCCCAGTTGAAGCACGCTTGGTGCGACGACAAAAAAGCCATTGCGATGGCGCTCGGCCACGCCAGCACGGCGACGCAAAAAGCATATGAGACACGCCAGCAAGGGCGAAAAGGTGGCTTAGCGCTCGTCAGCGTGGAAGCAGCGCGTCAGGTTCGCACGCCGGATCGGCCTCATCCTGGGCTCGCGAAAGAAGACTTCTTGCCTCAGGAAGACGAGGCTGTAGCTTCACCCTGGAATCTGGAGCCGTCACCCTACGACTGATGCCATCGGGCGGCGACAGTCTGGACCCGTCGCGTTCAGAATAGCCAAAGAGAGCCACGGCTGACGCGGGGACGATCAGGCCGGCGTGAACTCGCTTATGGTTGCCTTAGCTCCTACATGGCGAGCCTAGGCTCGCTTAGGAGCCCTCCAGTGTCGATCAATTATCTTACCCGCGTACAGGCCGCTGAACGCTACCCCATCTCCCAGCACACCTTAGCCAAGCTGGCATCGGAAGGCAGGGGGCCGCGCTTTTACAAGCCCACCGATAAATGCCTTTATCGGTCATGCCTAAGGCGGAGCCTGCCATTAAGTCGGATCCAGTCAAGCCGCCTCGACCATTGGGGCGAGGCAAGGCCAAGCCACCCGTTGCGGGTTCGAGCGGGCGCCGCCTAAAGTCCCTGCCGCCAACCCCCGACTCATGGTTGAACCGCAAAGACCGGGATTAAGCACCAGACTGGCATGCTCGATCGTCACCACGCGGTGTCACCGCGAACAGTTTGATCGAGACGGTGGTGACTCTATGGTGACTCGGCTCTCAGGTCACAACTCAGAAAATCGGTTAAGTCGTTGATTTTGTTGGTGCACCCGGAGAGATTCGAACCCCCGACCTCTGCCTTCGGAGGGCAGCGCTCTATCCAGCTGAGCTACGGGTGCATCCGTGAGGCGGGGCATTGCCCCGGCTGGCAGGGCGCAACCTAACTAAAGCCGGATGACGGTGCAACACCGAAAGGGCGACTTTATCCGTTCATTCACCTGGTGATTTGGCGTGTGGCCTTTGGGATGACAGATGTTCCTAGATTCGAAGTGGGTGCGTTAAACCGGCAGCCTCATTTAACCATCAAGTGGTCCCAATACTTGATTTTGGTGATTTTCCGCGCCGCGCATCGCATAGATCCAGGATGCTGAGGCACCCGAAAAAGCAACGGACGCCTCTGGTGCAGGGACCAAGCATTGCCGGCCTGATAGCAACGCGCTCGCAGTGCCTTCACTTGCCCTAGAGATCTTCTAACCTGCGGTTAAGGTTGTAGTTCTGTCGAACTGGACGATCCAGCGATCACCGGGCAGTCTTTGGGCATGAAGGATGAAGTGCACAGAGCCGCACAACAGCGAAGATCAAACCTGTTTGCGTTTCGGCGCTTAAAATGGGGTGACCCACCACGCCGGTTTCAGGTGGAACAAGTGCTGCTTACCAAAACCGTTGAAGTACTTTCGCCCGCCGCAAAGGAAGCCTCGCCACCGTCAGCTGTGCACGAGCTAAATATCCGGAGGCGCCGCGAACTCTGGTTGGACTTTTCTGCTTGGACGGCTGCTGTGATCGCCGTCGGGGTATTGGTGGTTGTTATTGCCACGTGATCTTAGAGGCTATGGGCGCACCTGGCTGACTGGATTGCAGTGGGAGCTCGAACTAGGTGAATGTGAAGGTTCATTGCCTTGTTGCAGGCAGGCTTTAATTTCTACTGGTGCAGTAGCCGCTGCAAGTAATGCGGCCCAAGTCTAGCTTCGGCATGGCCGCAATGACAGAGCAGAAACAAAAACGGCTGCCCGGAGGCAGCCGTTGATCGGTGGTAAGGCGTTATTAGAAGTGGTAAGCAACGCCAACGGTTGCCTTGGCAGCTTCGAAGAACGAGTCCGAAGCGCCGTCAAAGTCGCCCTGACCAACAACTTCGCCGCGAACCGACACGTTGTCCATCACTGCTAGTTCAACGCCACCACCGAGCTGATAGACGCCCTGGTTGAAGTTGGTGCGGCTGTTGGTGCCGAGGCCGCCGATTGCGTAGACCAGAACCGAGTCGGTTACGACAGCGCCGGCACGAACGTTGACGAAGTACTCGCCGGTGCTTGGAGCGTTGTTGTTCCAGATGTAGTCAGCGGTGACTTCAGCGCCGAGCAGGAAAGGCTCGACTGGCAGGAAGTTCACACCAACCGAAGCGCCGAGGACGCCTGCAGTGGTGCTGACTGGCGAGCCAGCATAGAGGCTAGCGTCGGTGCCAATGAACTGGC
>JAQGKG010000029.1 GCA_028290245.1 Devosia sp.
CGATCAGCAGCGAGCCGGTGAAGATGGTCATGACAATGCCGGGGACGTTGAGCAGGCCGAGGCCGAAGGTGACGAGGCCGATGATCAGCGCGGCCAGCACGACGCCGACAATGGAGCCGGCGCCGCCCAGGATGGAGACGCCGCCGAGCACGACCATGGTGATGGCTTCGAGCTCGAAGCCTTCGGCGATCGACGGGCGGGTCGAGCCGAGACGGGCTGTGAGCAGGACTGCCGCGATGCCGCTCATCAGGCCGGTGAGGCAGAACAGGATGAACTTGATGCGGTCGACGCGGACGCCGGAGAACTGTGCGGCGACGTCGTTACTGCCGATGGCGAAGACCCGGCGGCCGAAATTGGTGCGATGCAGCAGGACCCAGTAGATGACGGCGCAGACGAGGAACAGCACCAGTTCGAACGAGATCACCCAATAGACATAGCCCTGGCCGAACCAGCTGAAGCTTGGTGGGTATCCCTTGAAGCTCTGGTCGCCGAGGACGATGAAGGCGATGCCGCGGAACAGGCTCATGGTGCCGATGGTGACGACGATTGACGGCAGCTTGAGGCCGGTAACGAGGAAGCCGTTGAAAGCGCCGCAAAGAATGCCGACGCCGACGCCGACCGCAACCAGCGTCGGTGTATCCGCGCCATATTGCAGCGCGAGGCCCATCATGGTGGAGGCCAGCGCGATAATGGCGGCGACGGACAGATCGATCTCGCCGGAGATGATCAGCAGCGCCATGGCCAGCGCGATCAGGCCCTTTTCGGTGAAGTTGAAGGTCAGATCGCTGAGGCTATAGGCGTTGAGAAAGTACGGCGAGGCGAAGGAATTGAGCAGGAAAATGCCGACGGCCACAAGGACGAGCAGGCTCTCCCAGCTCAGCACGGCGGATTTCAGCGGGTTGTCGAGGCGATTGGGGAGCGAGCGGTGGAGGGGGGTATCGGTCATGGCAGGAAATCCGGGAGGCACTGCGTCTGGGTTACGTTCGCCCAACCTGATGTTGAGTTTTCGGATGGGCCGGACCCCCCTCCCTTAATCCCTCCCCTCAAGGGGGAGGGTGTCGACTGCGACTTCAGCGAAAACACAATCCAGTTTAACGCGCAGATGAGCACCTCCCCCCTTGAGGGGGAGGCTGGGTGGGGGCACGTTTGGGTGAAATTCATCAAACCGCCTCCGCCTTCTTGAGAATAATGCGCCCCTTGCGGCGTTCGCCACGGGCGTTGAGCACGACAGCGAGCAGGATGGCGGTGCCGGAAATGGCCATCTGCCAGAAGGGCGAGATGTTGATGACCGGCAGGGCATTGTTGATGACGCCGAGGAAAATGGCGCCCATCAACACGCCGGCAACGCTGCCGATGCCACCGGCAATCGAGACACCGCCGATGACGCAGGCGGCGATGATGGTCAGCTCGTAGCCGCCGGCCACTTCGACCGAGGCGATGACGTAGCGCGAAATCCACAGATAGCCGCAGAGGCCGGCGACGGCGCCGGCGATGACGAAGGCGTAGAACTTGGTGCGGCCGACGTCGATGCCGGTATAGACCGAGGCTGTGGGGTTGACGCCGATGGCGTAGAGCGCGCGGCCGAGCGGGGTGCGGGTCATCAGCAGGTAGAACAGCAGCGCCGTGACAATGGCAAACCAGCTGAGCAGCGGCAGACCAAGGAAGATGGTGCGCTGCAGGCTGACGAAATCGGGGCTCATCTGGGCCGCATTGACCCAGGCGCCGCCGGAGATGACGAAGACCAAGCCGCGGAAGATGGTGAGAGTGCCCAGCGTCACGACGATGGGCGGGATTTCAAGTTTCCAGACCAGGATGCCGTTGAAGGCGCCCAGAACGCCGCCAATGAGCACACACATGACGATCAGCAGCGGGATCGGAATGCCGGGGAATGCCGCATTGGTCATGGCGACGATCATGCCGGTGAGGGCGAGATTGGAGGCCATCGACAGATCGATGGAGCGGGTGAGGATAACCGCCATCTGGCCGAGCGCCAGCATCATCAGGATGGAGCTGTCGTTGAAGATGGTCAGCAGGTTGCCGGGCTGGGCGAAGCGCGGGAAGCGCAGCGTGACCAGCACCAGCACCAGCAGGATGGCGAGGAAGAGGAAGATTTCGCGGTTTTTCAGAAGGCGGTTCATGCGGCCTGCTCCTCGGCAATACCGGCAGCCAGGCGTACCAGCGTCTCGGGCTTAAGCCCTTTGTTTTCGAGGGTATCGATGACGCGGCCTTCGCGCATCACGACGATGCGGTCGCTCATGCCGAGCACCTCGGGCAGTTCGGAGGATACCATGATGACCGAGAGGCCCTGGGCGACTAGTTCGCCCATGAATTCGTGGACGGCGGCCTTGGAGCCGATGTCGATGCCTTTGGTGGGTTCATCGAGGATGATGACCTTGGGATGGGTGGCCAGCCATTTCGCTATGACCACCTTTTGCTGATTGCCGCCGGAGAGGGTCGAGACGTTCTGGCTGAGCGATGAGGCGCGCAGGTCGAGGCGTTCGGTATAGGTGCGGGCCAGGGCAAATTCCTCCGCCATGCGCAGGAAGCCATTCTTGCTGGTCTTGCCGAGCGAGGGCAGTGACACGTTCTTGAAAATCGGTTCGCCAGTGATGACGCCCTGCTTGCCGCGCTCTTCGGGGACATAGACGATGCCGGCCTCGACTGCGTCGGCTGGAGATTTTGGATCGATGGCCTGGCCGTCGAGCACCAGCGTGCCGCCCGTGGTCTGGGTGAGGCCGAAGACGGCTTGCATGACTTCGCTCCGCCCTGCCCCGACCAGACCGTAGAAGCCGAGGATTTCGCCCTTGCGGACGGTGAAGGAAATGTCTTCGAACTCGGTTGGATGGCTGAGGCCCTTGGCTTCGAGCACGACGTCGCCGAAGGTGGCATTGCGGGGCGGGAAGATGTTTTCTACGGGCCGGCCGACCATCAGTTGCACGATCTGGGTCTGGCTGGTGTCCTTGATCAGGCCCTTGCCGACCTGCTCGCCATCGCGGAACACCGTGAAGCGGTCGGCGATGCGGTAGATCTCGTCGAACTTGTGGCTGATGAACAGGATGGCCTTGCCGTCTGCCTTGAGCAGTTGGATGAGGACGTAGAGCTCCTCGATTTCCTTCTGGCTCAGGGCGGCGGTCGGCTCATCCATGATGACGACCTGCGCGTCAACGGAGAGTGCCCGGGCCACGGCGACCAGATGCTTTTTGGCGATGCCGAGTTCCTTGAGCTTGATGTCTGGGTCGATGCCGGCAGCCATGGAGTCCAGGGTTTCCCTGGCTTCGGCGCGCATCTTCTTCCAGTCGATCATGCCGAAGCGATTGGTTGGTGCGTGGCCGATATAGATGTTTTCGGCGACCGTCAGTTCGTCGAACAGCACGGTTTCCTGATGGATGGCGGTGATGCCGGCAGCCGAGGCGGAGTGCGCCGTCGGGAGCCTCACAAGTTTGCCGTTAACGCGGATCTCGCCGACGTCGGGCTGGTAGATGCCGGTCATGGTCTTGACCAGTGTTGATTTGCCCGCGCCATTTTCCCCGATCAGCGCGGTGACTTCACCGGCATAGAGCTCGAGCGACACGTCATTCAGCGCCCGCACGCCGGGAAAGCTTTTGGATATGCCGGAAAGGGTGAGGATTGGGTCGGTCATAAAGTGGTTCTCTGAAAGAAGAAGAACCCCCTCCCTAGCCCTCCCCTCAAGGGGGAGGGTGAAACCGGCGCAAGTGGCTAGATGGTGCCAAATCCACTGAGCTCACCCTCCCCCTTGAGGGGAGGGCTAGGGAGGGGGTCGACCCGGCGCCGTGGCGCCGGGTCAGGAAATACTCAGTAGATCTTGGAGAATTCTTCGATGTTGGTCTTGTCGAACTGGAACGGCACGGCCATTGCGGCCGAGTTGGTGTCGTCGAGGGTCACTTCGCCGACGCGGCCGATCGAGAACACCTTGCCGGGTGCAGCTTCTTCGCCCTTGATCAGGTCATTGGCGAGGAAGACGGCCGAGTAGCCGAGGTCGATCGGGTTCCACAGGGCCACGGCCTGCGAAGCGCCGTTGTCGATGAACTGCTTGAACTCGGACGGCAGCGCGAGACCGGTGACGTTGATCTTGCCGATCAGGCCCATGTCGGTGACAACCTGGGCGGCAGCCACGACGCCGACGGTGGTCGGAGCAATGATGGCCTTGAGATTCGGATAGGCGGCGATCAGGCCCTTGGCTTCATCGGTCGACTTGACCGAGTCATCGTCGCCATA
>JAQGKG010000097.1 GCA_028290245.1 Devosia sp.
GTCGGAACGAAATGTACACATAGTGTCGACAAATTCGATAGCCCGACTTACTTGTGTGGTTGCCAGAGCGACGACACGGGAGAACAGGCGTGACATCCAGCCAAAATGAAAAGCTTCTTACTCTCTCGGATATCGAGACCCTTGCGCGGGAGGTACTGCTAGCCAGCGGCGTTTCCTTGGCACAGGCCGACGCGGTTGCGCGCAACGTGACAGCGGCAGAGGCCGACGCTTGCCGCTCGCATGGCGTTTACCGCTTGCTCGGGTATGTTCGGGCCGTTGCCAGCGGCAAGGCCGATGGCAAAGCGGTGCCGATCGTGAGCCCGACATCGCCGGCCATCATCAGGGTGGATGCTTGCAGGGGCTTCGCTCCGCTGGCCAATGAGATGGCGCGGCCCGCTTTGATCGCAGCGGCGCAATCACTGGGCATCGCTGTGCTGGCCGTCAACAACTGCTATCACAATTCGGCAATGTGGGTGGATCTTGAGCCCTTGGCGGACGCTGGCCTGGTGTCGATCGGCATGACGGCGGGACAGCGCAGCGTGGCGCCGCATGGGGGCAGCAAGCCGGTATTCGGCACCAATCCGTTCGCCTTTGGCTGGCCACGGCCGGACGGCGCCCCCTTCGTTTTCGACTTTGCCACCAGCGCCGTGGCGCGGGGCGAAATCGAACTGCATCAGCGCGCCGGAAAATCCATTCCATTGGGCTGGGCCGTCGATGCCGAGGGGCGGCAGACGATTGATCCGGCGCTCGGACTTGCCGGTGCCATGTTGCCGTTTGGCGGCCATAAGGGCACGGCATTGGCACTGATGATCGAGTTGCTTGCAGGGCCAATGATCGGCGATCTCACCAGCCAGGAATCGTTTGCCGAGGACGAAGGGCAAGGCAGCCCCCCCTTGGGCGGCGAACTCATTATCGCCTTCGATCCAGTGCGGTTTCTGGGCGACGATGCCGCCGACCATATGGCACGGGCGGAAACGCTGTTTTCCAGCATTTCGCAGCAGGACGGCGTGCGCCTGCCGGGTGATCGCCGGCTGGCTGCCCGTGCGCAATCGGCGAGCGAGGGAGTGCTGGTACCCACGCGCCTGTTTGATGAACTCGAAGCCATCCGTGCCCGAGGCTAAGCAGAGTTCTCCTGCAAAATCCTCCACCTCGAAAACCAAGTTTATTGTCGACAAACTAAATACAAGGCGCTAGACATGGCTCAAACAGACACAGGCCCTGCGGCACGGAGAATTTTATGAACAAGAGCGACTTCAAGGGAGTCCTCCCCGCGATCACCACCAAGATGACTGCCGACCAAGAGGTGGACTTTGCCGGTGTTCGGGCCGACGTTGCCTTTCAGATTGAAGCGGGCGTCGATGGCATCATCGTGTGCGGGTCGCTCGGCGAGGCATCGAGCCTGATTGCCAGCGAGAAGCTGGCTATCGCCAAGGCCGCCATCGAGGAAGCTGCTGGCCGCGTGCCGGTGCTGCTGACCATTGCTGAAGACTCCACCCGCGCCGGCGCGGCGCTGGCTGCCGAAGCCGAAAAGATCGGCATCAAGGGCCTGATGGTTCTGCCGGCAATGCGCTATCTGGCCGATGACCGTGAAGTGGTCGCCCATTATCGTGCGATCGCGGCGGCGTCGAGCCTGCCGATCATCGTCTACAACAATCCCCTGGCCTATGGCATCGACATCAGCGAGGCTATGCTCAAGGAAATGGCCGACGAACCCAAATTCGTCGCCATCAAGGAATCCACCGGTGACACGCGCCGCATCAACGAAACCATCAAGGCGCTGGGCGATCGCTACCAGTTGCTGACCGGCGTCGATGACCTGGCGCTGGAAAGCCTGATCCTGGGCTGCCACGGCTGGATCGCCGGTCTTGTCGTGGCTTTTCCCAAGGAAACCGTCGCGATCTACAAGCTTGTGCAAGACGGCCGTATTCCCGAAGCGCTGGAAATCTACCGCTGGTTCCTGCCGTTGCTGCACCTCGATATCGGGGCGAAATTCGTCCACAACATCAAGCTGGCCGAGCACATTGTCCGCGGCACTTCGCCAGTTATGCGCGCGCCCCGCCTGGAGCTTGTTGGCGCTGAAGCCGCCCATATTCGCGCCGTGGTCGAGGAAGGGCTCAAAAATCGCCCGAACCTGGCCAAGTACGGCTTCTAATCAGGACTTCTGCATTCAAAGGGACGGCTCCGGCCGTCCCTTTTTGCGTTTTAGCGGCCTATTGAAAGCGCTTGATGGATAGTGCTGCCGGGGTTGGGCTGGTTCCGCCAACGGCGTTGGCCACCAACCGGGCGGTGACGGCGCTCAACGTCAAGCCCAGGTGCCCGTGCCCGAAAGCCAAGACGATCCGGTTGTCCTGCGGATGCCGGTCGATGACGGGCAGCGAGTCGGGCGTAGACGGCCTGCGGCCCATCCATTCGACGCCGCCTTCGGGTAGTGACGGCACGTAGCGTCGCATCTTCTCGCGCATCGCCTTGGCGCGCCTGAAGTTGGGGCTGGTCTCCGGCTTCGCCAGTTCCACGGCGCCGCCAATGCGCAGCCCGTCGACCAGTGGTGCAGCAATGAAGCCATGATCGGCAAAACCCACCGGCACTGCGAGATTCCAGCCTAGCCCCGTATAGGTGGTGTTGTAGCCGCGCTCGGCCTCGAGCAGCACCTTCAATCCCAGGCCACGCACCAACTCGCGCGACCACACGCCGGCAGCGACCACGATCTTGTCGAACACCTGTTCGTTCTGCCCTTCGATGCGCAGCGCAATGCCATCCTCGCGCCGCTCGACGCCAGTCACCTTGCCCTGCACCAACTGGCCGCGCGCCCGGATAAAGTCCTGGTACTGGCGCAACACCGACAGCGGATTGGAGACCATCCAGTATCCCGGCTGGTGCATCGCGCCAAAAAACTGTCCCTCCAATTGCGGGACCATGCTTCGCGCAGTTTCGGGGGTGATGGCTTCATAGTCGTAGCCCAGGACCTGCTTGACCGATTGTGCTTCATGCAGCGCCCCGTCGAGGCTGGCTTGGCTATCGTGTAGAGAGATAAACCCGGTTTGGCGCAGATGTCCCGCCATGCCCGCAATCCGCGCCAACGCTTCGTGATCGGCCAGCGCGGTCTGCATCAGGCTCGTCAATGCGACGCGGGCGCTGGCGCTACGGGCCGGTATAGAGGCGGCGAGAAACGCGAGCAGCCATGGGGTCAGCGCCGGCACGTCCTGCCACCGCAGCGTGAGTGGCCCCAGCGGGTCCAGCAGCCATTTCGGAACCGCCATCAGCTTGCCGGAGCTGGCTATAGGTGCGATTTCCGGCAGTGCGACCAGCGCTGCATTGCCTGCAGATGCCGGCAGGCCTGTTGGGTCGGCGTCGAACACGGTGACCTCATGGCCATCCCCGATCAGCCAAGTGCCAATAGCCGCGCCGATAATTCCGGCACCTACAACGCCAATGCGAGCCATGCGAGGTTCCTACTAGAGCTTGATATCTGAGACGGCATCGCGCGCGATGTAGCTCTGGATCTGCCGCACGATCTGCGCTGCATGGTTTGTCGCCAGCGCGTCTGCCAGATCGGCATCACCGGCATCGATGGCCTGCACCATGCTGCCATGTTCGTCGACATATTGGTGGGGCAAACGATCGTCGAATGATTGGTAGTAGATGCGCAGGATGCGGCGGCCCTCATCCAGCAAGCGCGAGAACAGGTGGGTGAAATAGCTGTTGCCGCCGGCCTCGGCGATAGCGACGTGGAAATCGCGATTAGCCTGGATCATGTCCAGGGCGTCGCGCCGCATCACGGCGTCCGCATAAGCCGCCTCGTATCCGCGAATGGTTACGAGGTGCTCGGCTCGGCGGTTGACGGCGGCGGCTCGGGTCGTCACGCGGTACATCAGCGTCAAGGCTTCGAAATAGACAGGCAATTGTGCGAAATCGATGGTCGCGACTACCGTGTTCCGGTTTGGCAGGGTCTTGGCGAGGCCCTCGGCCACGAGCCGCACGAGCGCTTCGCGAATGGGCGTGCGCGACATCTTGAACTGCTCGGACAGCGTCACCTCGTCGAGCGGACTGCCCGGCTCGATCGTCAGTTCCAGAATGGACTGGCGCAATTGCTGGTAGACCGTCTGCGCCCCCGACCCGCGAGTCCGATCCGGCTTTCCCGGCTGCTCGGCCTTTGTCACTTTGTCCGCTGGTTCTCTGGTTTTCACGGTGTGACTCCTTGGCAGCCGAGGCATGGGCCACCTCAACTATCCGTTCGGACCGGCGCAGGCCAGCACATTGCAATTTCGATGTCGCCATGCAAGGTAGATGGTATTCAATTTGTCGACAAGGCCGATTGAGCAGCGAATCTTCAGTTTCTAAAGTGTCCATCTGCCTGGCGGCTTGGACAATATCTCGTCGGAAAGGACAGGCGCATGCGCTGGTCGAAAACGGTTACTCTTGTCGAAGCGCATGCCGAGGGCGAAGTGGGGCGCATCGTTACCGGTGGCGTCATCGACGTGCCGGGCGCGACTATTGCCGACAAGCTGCGCCACCTTAACGAGGTCGACGACAGCCTGCGCCGCTTCTTGGTGTTCGAGCCCCGCGCCTCGGCGCAGATGAGCACCTGCCTGATCTTTCCACCGACCCGACCAGACGCCGATATCGCCTTTATTATCCTGCAGGGCGACAAGGCCCATGCCATGTCCGGGTCCAACAGCATCTGCCTGACCACAGTGCTGCTGGAGACCGGCATGTTGACCATGGTGGAGCCGGAAACCATCGTGCGTATCGAGACCGCTTCGGGCCTGGTGACCGCGCGCGCCACCTGTCGGAACGGCAAGTGCGAACGCGTGACGCTAACCATGAACCCGTCCTATGCCGACCAGCTCGATGTGGTTGTGGAAGTGGAAGGATATGGCAAGGTCAAGGTCGATATCGCCTACGGAGGCATCTTCTACGCGCTGATCGATCCGGCCCAGCTCGGCCTCGAAATCCGCCCGGACCAGGCTAAAAAGCTTGTGGAGGCCGGCAGTGCCATTCATCGCGCCGTCAACGCGCAACTAACCATCGCG
>JAQGKG010000168.1 GCA_028290245.1 Devosia sp.
AACACTGGATAGCCTCGTTCTAAAAATGAATGACCATCGGACGCTGCTGCGGTCTTTCTTGCCGTGGTCGAAGGCGGATCGCTTTCGATGGCTACTCGACGCTTCAACGCAAGGCCGCCACTAGAGCATCGCGCAACGCCATCGGCGGGCGTCCCGAAAGGCGCTCGACGTCCCCAGTGACGATGTCCATTCCGCCCGCGGCGAAATGATGCTGAATGCTGGTTAGAACATTGACGAAGTCGATGGGTATCCCGGCCTGTTCGAGGCCGAGCCTAAATGCTTCCGGCAGAACAACTAAAAATCCAAGCGATTGGCCAGTAATGCCGGCGATCAGCGCCGCACGCTCGGCTCCGGTGTAGGCCTTTGTACCTGTCGCTGTGTACGTCGCTCCGGCATGGCCCTCGCCTAACAGAATGCCGGCTGCGGCTGCCGCAATGTCATCACGCGCCACGAATGCTACGCGGTTTTCCGCAAAGCCGGTCAATGCTCCGTGTTGCGCGGCCATGATGGCCTCCTGAGCCAGTGACTCCGCATAGTAGTTCATGCGCAAAATGGTCCAGCGTGGGGCGTTCCGAATGAGATAATTTTCGCTCGCCCAGTATGCTGCTCCAACATCGGGCTCGACAACGTTGCGGGCTCCGGCACCCGACACGATCACCACATGATTGACGCCGGCGCTCACTGCGGCCGTGATCGCGGTGACAGTCTGGTCGCTCCTTTTGCCGGGGCGCATGTCGCTTGTCGGGATCAAAACCAGCCGATCCACGCCCGCGTAGGCTTGGACCAGGCTGTTGGGTTGGTCGTAATCGCCATACCGCGTTTCGACGCCAGATGTACTCCTGTCTGGTGTACGAGAAATTGCAATTATTTCGTTATCCTCCGAGCGAGAGTTTAGCTCTCTCACGATTGCCTGCCCCATCTTTCCACTTGCGCCACTAACACCGATCTTCATTTGTTTCGACCTGGGCTTTGATATCTGGGTGGTGACCGTCGTGAATTCGCGGTGCAAATCCTCGCGCGAGTTGAATCCGTATGCCGGAAATCCCTGGATTAGGAAATCACTCCAAACAAGCCCGATGATGCCGTGCCGATCCAACTCTTCCTTCGAGACCGCACCGTCGCTACCATTCTGTAGCCGCACGCTGCGAACAGAGTCAGCTTCCATTCAAGATGGCCGGAAAGCCGTGACTACCAATGCTGCGAATGGCCGCTTTGGAAATCCGGCAGCGGGCTCATGAGGTCTGAAACAGGGTCGATAACTGTGTCTTGTCACGTACTGGTCACGTACTGGTCACCCGCCGTCTTCGCTCTCGCCTTTTGCGATCCCTGTGGGCGACGCAAGGCCGCTATGATGCGGGCTTGGCCGATCTACAAAGCGTCCGTACGGCCAAGCTTACGGTCAACGCCGAGGCGTTACCGCCACGCCGGGCCATGTTGAAATCCTTTATGTCTATCAAACGGTCACAGCGTAGAGGCGGCTGCTTTCTAGTGAACGCTCACCCGATCCATGGTGATCCCCCACATGGACAGGTAGCCCTCCACAGCCACTTGGCCGCCGACCCGTGGGCGCGGCTCTAGGGACGTGGCACAGAACCGTAGCTGGGCAAAGCCGGGATGACTGCCTTGACCGAGTAGTGACAGTTGCGCGCGCTCCAATCCAAGCCCGCCTCGGTGACAGTAAACACCACGGTGCCGCGCGTGCCAGCCCATTGCGCCCCAATGGTCGGGATACCCGCAATAATGGCGTAGTAACCGCCGAAGCCACAAAGAACGGCTGAGAATAGGCCGAACTTCATCGTAACGGGCGGTTTGATTTCGACAGCAAGGTAAAGGACGCACAGCACGGCAACCGCAGCCAAAGCAAAGCCCACCCATAGGTTGGCCGCCTCATAGACAGTCGTCGCGGTGAAACCTGACATTGCACCCTAAAGCGCCGCGCTGCCCAAACGGGCCAGCACCAGAGATGTGGCGGCGACACCGACCCAGGCAATTGCAGATCGGTACTTTATCGAGGGTACAGGCATGATCGCACTCTATTCCTACAGTTGAGCGGAAAATGGCGAATCGAGCGTTAAAGGTCGTTGAGACTAAGCACCGTCTTTGCGGCAACCTGCAAGATGGCGTAGGCGCCCTATCGGGTCGCGGGCCAGTCGGAAATACGAAGGTCGGTATCTTAGCTTTGACTGGGTTCGCAATAGGCGCCTAGCAGGCAAAACAGCCAGAAAGGCCGAAGCGGCAGAAATGCAAATTAGACGCGCACGAATTCCGAAATTGTCGGCACAAATTCTTTAGGTCTGGGAAAACACAATGCACTCGACATTATCGACTCTCTCGCAAAAGGTCTCAGTCGGCTTAAATACCCTGTAGTTAGGGAATTAAGGGCGTTCTGATCACGCGCCACAGACGATATCTGTCGCAGACCCGGCCAGACGGCTTTCAGGGCTGATAAGGTTTGCCGCTAATGTCCAAACGGGGTCGATGTCCGCCCTACCCTGCCCCGATGCGCTTCTGATCGTTTGTCCCTCGCGTCGAGCACCGGTCCCAATATCAGACCGGCTCGACCTTTCGACGCCCCCGGCAAATACAGCGAGACCCAACCATACACATACCAACCAACAGTACTGCGACGAAAGTAAGTGCGTATGGCTCCATGGCTTCTTCCCAGGGGCGATGATCGGTTAAGCTACTATGATATTTCGGCCTGCGCCATGCATGGGTCGCAGCCTTGACCACTCCGCCGTCATCCGTGTGACCCATGCGTGCCTATGCGTTCTATCGGCCCAGGTGACAGGGAGATTGTTCAGCTAAGAACATCTCTCGCAGTTGAGAAGGTTATTTTGATGCCACGACATTCCTAAGAGCTTGAAGCAGGGCGGTACGGGTGAAGGGCTTGGTTAGCAGGGGAACATTCTCCGGGCGTTTGGCGATGTCCTCCACATCAGCAAAGCCGCTGATGATCACCGCCGGCCAATCGGACTTCAGGGTTCGAGCACTCTTGATGAGGTCTAGCCCGGACATATTGGGCATGGCGTAGTCGGTGATGATAACGTCGAAGCTTGTCCCCTTTTGATTAATGATCTCGAGTGCCTCCGTGCCGCTTGCCGCGCAGACTACGTCATAACCAACTTCGGCCAGGTGCATGCGCGTAAGATCGCGAAGACCGACAGCGTCGTCTACAAGCAGGATAGTCTGTCCCGCCGTGACGGTCGGCTCGATCTCTCTGACTAAGGCGAATGTGCCTTGCTGCGCGTCACCTAACGAGCGGGGGAGCCAGATTTCGACGACCGTGCCCGACCCGGGTTCGCTATATACCCGCAGACTGCCGCCCGATTGCTGTGCAAAGCCAAGAACTGAGCTCAGACCCAGGCCAGTGCCCTTGCCAGGATCCTTGGTGGTAAAGAAGGGTTCGAGCACACGCTGGAGCAGTTCGGGGGGAATGCCTGCACCGGTGTCGCTCACAGCGATCAGCACATAATCTCCCTGCGCAAGATCGTCCTCACCGTCAGCCAGGTGCCGATTGGTGGCAGAAACGGTCACCGTGCCGCCACTGGGCATGGCGTCGCGGGCATTGATCACGAGATTCATCAGCGCCAATTCGAGCTCACTGCTGTCGACGAAGGCAGGCCACAACTCCTCCTCAAGCTCCCATCTCAGCGTGACGAGGCCGCCGAGCACCGGTCCGAGCATTCCGTCGAGGGACCGGGCCGCCTCGGCCACACGGACGACCTCGGGCTGGAGGTGCTGCCGCCGGGAGAAGGTAAGCATGCGGTTGACGAGGTTGGTACCCTGTTGCGCGGCATGGCGCATCATTCCCAGGATTTTCTGCCCACGCTCGTCGAGGTCGCTACGCCGCTCGAGGAGCCCGATGCCGCTCAGTACGGAAGCAAGGAGGTTGTTGAAATCGTGGGCAATGCCGCCGGTCAGCTTGCCAATGGCATCGAGCTTTTGCGATTGCAGCAACTGGTCCTGCAGGCGGCGCTGCTCGGTGACGTCGCGCAACGTGCCAACCCAGGTGCCCTCGCGTCCCGAAACAGGCACTCTTTGGTCGACGAACACGCGATAGGCACCGTCGCGGTGCTGCCAGCGATATTCCGCGGGAGTCGCTGCCGCTGCAGACGCGGCCCAAACTGCGCCGTCTTCAGGATGCAGGCGTTGCTCCCAGATGGAAGGATTTGCGGCAAATTCAGGAGAACCGAAGCCGGTCAGGCTTTCCACGTCGCCGGCGATAAAGCTCGGCCCCTCAGCGCCGCCCACGATCTGAAACACAGCGAGAGGGAGGGCCCGTAGCAACAGGGCTTGGCGCTCCTCGGCTTCACGCAGGGCCTGATTGATCCTCAATCGTTCTGATTGAGCATCAAGGGTTTCCTGCAGCAAGATCTGCTCACGTCGGGCATTTTGCTCGATCTCACGCGTCTTCTCGTACAGGCTGACGAAGACAGCGACTTTGGAGCGGAGGATGATCGGATCGACGGGCTTGAAAACGAAGTCGACTGCGCCGCTGTCATAGCCGCGCATGAGGTGGGCATCTTCCTTGTTGATCGCAGTCAGAAAAATGATGGGCGTGTCCCGCGACAGGTCGCGCATTCGCACCAACTTGGCAGTCTCGTAGCCGTCTAGTCCGGGCATTAGGACGTCGAGCAGAATGACTGCGAACTGCCCCTTCAGGAGGTGCCGCAGCGCCTCCGCACCGGAATCTGCGGTTACGATTTCAGCAACGTCTTCCAGCACTTCGCTCAGCGCGAGAAGGTTGCGGTGATCGTCGTCGACCAAGAGCACGCGTGGACGCGTGATCACAAGAGGCTCGGCGGTTTCGGGCCGTGACGTCAGGTCGACCGGCACAGTTGCTAAGGGGCCGTTCATGCGCCGATCGCCGTCGAGTCGCTGGCTGTGCGGCTGCGTGAACGGTCGATCCAGACGCGAAGCAGCGCCAGGAGCAGATCCAGGTCTACTGGCTTGGCGATATAGTCCGAAGCGCCAGCATCAAGGCATTTTTGCCGGTCACCCTTCATGGCCTTGGCCGTCACCGCGATCAGTGGGATATGCGCCATGGCAGGTCGATTGCGGATTTCCCGCATGGTCTCGTAGCCGTCCATTTCAGGCATCATGATGTCGACTAGCGCGACGTGCGTGTCGGTGTGGCGCTCGAGAAGTTCGATGCCTTCGCGGCCGCCCTCGGCATGAAGCACTTCGATGCCGCAGGTTTCAAGCAGGCTTGTGAGGGAATAGATATTGCGGATGTCGTCATCGATGATCAGCACCTTGGTGCCTACCAGGTCCTGCACACCGACTTGGTCGTTGTCGCCGGCAATGGGTGTCGCCGACCGTTCCAACAATTGCGTAAGCTGCGACAGGTTGGCTGCATGGCGCAATTGTTTTAGTGCGGTGTATTCAGAACTCGCAAGCAGGGCTTCGGCACCGGGACCATAGATGACGGTGGCTCCCAGCACCGCAGCATTCTGGCGGGCAAGATTGGCAACTGCTGACCTCTCTTGCGCAGGAGATCGGCCCACCGAGACTACGATGTGGCTGTATTGGTGCAGTGCAGCCTCATCTGCGTTGGCCGGGAGGAAGTCAACGGCGGTAACGGTTGTCAGCCCATCTCGAATGGCATCGGTGGTTCCAAGCCTGCGTTCCAGATCGGCGTCCACGACGAGGACATTGCGCTGATCGCGATGGGTTTGTTCCCGGATCGACCCAAAGACTTCAGTCAACTCTTCCTCGTCTACCGGCTTCAGCATGACGGTCGCCGCGCCTTTTTCCATAAGGGCAGCAGCGTTCTCGGCACCCGAGATCACATGGATCGGGATGGAGGCGGTCTTTGGGTCGTGCTGCAGCAGATCAAACAAGACCCAGCCATCGATATCCGAAAGGCCGAGATCGAGCGTGACCGCGTCAGGCATAATCTTGCGCGTCAGTGCGAGGGTTCCCGATCCGGCGGTCGACAGGACAGCCTTGAGACCTGCAGAGCGCGCGACACTGAGCAGAACGCGTCCAAAAGTGGGGTCATCCTCGACGATCAGGATGACCTTGTCACCCGGTTGCAGGTCGTTGCGGTCGTCGCTGTCGACGACCTCGTTTGCGGCATTGGTGGCAACGCCGCCGAGCTCACCCATACTGGTGCTGCTCTGCTGCAGGCTCAGTGCTTTCGGGCCGTCGAGCGGAACAACCAGGGTGAAGGTCGATCCCTTCCCCGGCGTGCTCTGCACCCGTAGTTCGCCACCCAGGAGATTGGCGATCTCGCGACTGATGGAAAGTCCGAGGCCAGTGCCGCCATATTTGCGGCTGGTGGTGCCATCGGCTTGCTGAAAAGCTTCGAAGATCAGCTTCTGCTTGTCCTCGGGGATGCCGATCCCTGTATCGGTGACGGCCACCGAGAGCCTGCGGAGTGCTGCGCGACCGCGGCGGCCAGCTATCGCGTCCTCGAGCCCAAAGCGCAACTTGACCTCGCCACGTGCGGTAAACTTGAAGGCGTTGGACAAGAGGTTGAGCACCACTTGCTGCAAGCGTTTCTCGTCGGTGCGCATCGTCTCGGGCAGCTCAGGATCAATCTCGATGGTGAAGGCCAACGCCTTGTCCGTGGCCAGTTGGCGGAACGTGCGTTCCATGTGCTGCCGTAGCTGAATCAGCTTCACGTCGCCAAGGTCAATCGACACG
>JAQGKG010000145.1 GCA_028290245.1 Devosia sp.
CCGACCGAGCAGGGTTTTCGCACGATTTTGTCGGCGCCGCAGCATGCGCCGTACGACCGGTTTATTCCGGCGCCGGGGCACGGGTTGGGCTTCAATGATCTGAAGATCGTGGAATGCCACGAGCTGCTGAGGAAGATTGCCGGAGAAGATGCGCGGGTGATCGACTTCGATATCGGGCTGGGCATTGAGCGGGTGGTGCATGCCATGGCACAGAGTCATCAGCAGCAGCGCTGGATCGACGTGGTTTAGGGGCAAGACAATGCAGAAACTGCTCGTGCTGCAATCGCTTTGGGCGATGCAGAACCTTCGCAATACGCCGATCGAGCGTTCGCTGGAGGAGAATGTCGCGCTGATCCGGCAGGCCGGTTTCGACGGCATCAGCACGATGTGGCACGACGATGCGACAGCCAGCGCGAGTGCTGCTGCGGCCAAGGCTGAGGGGCTGATCATGGAGGGCACCTGCCTGCCAGTGGAGCTCGATGAGGTGCCCCCGACGCTGGAACGTGGTGTAAGGCATGGGCTGCATCATCTCAATCTTCAGCTCAATATGCGGCCGCGCGGTTTTGCCGAGGCGGTGGATATCCTAGGTCGGCTTGAGGCGATGACGCGACACGTGGATTTCCCGGTTTATGTCGAAACCCATCGCGGGCGGCTGACCAATGACCTGCTGTTTACGCTCGACCTGCTCGATGCGTTGCCAAACCTCAAGCTGCTTGGCGACCTGTCGCATTATGTGGTGGCTCGGGAAGTGGAACTGCCGGTTTCCCAAGAGACCGAGGCGCAGATATCCCAAGTACTGGATCGGGTTTGGGCGTTTCATGGCCGGATTGCTGGGAGTGGGCAGGTGCAGTTGCCGATCAGCTTTCCGCAGCACAGGCCGTATGTGGATTTATTTGCATCGTGGTGGGCGCGTGGCTTTGCCAGTTGGTGCAGGCGGGCAGGGGCAGATGACGAGTTGAGCTTTGTCTGTGAGCTCGGGCCGCAGCCCTATTATGCGATTTCTGGGGCGGATGGGCGTGACCTGACCGATCGCTGGGACGAGTCGCTGATGTTGCAAAAGCTGGTGCGGGACATCTGGGCCGAGGGCTAAAATATGCTATGGCGAGGGACCGGGCATGATTGCGTGAGCCCTGTTTTCGTGGAAAGCCGGGGATGATCACCTGTTTCGATATTGGCGGCTCCGCCATCAAGGCCGCGATCGCCAGCGGCCCAGAAACCTTGCAGACGATCGGCCGGGTGGCGACGCCGTTGCAGGATTTTGAGGCTTTCGCCGAGGCGATTGCGCAATTGGTCGAAGCGGGTGGTGCGCCAGCGGGAGCGCCTGTTGCCATTTCCATCACGGGCGTAATCGACCCCCATAGTGGCATTGCCACTGTCGCTAATATTGCCGCCATCGACGGGCGCAATCTGGCGCGGGATCTCGGCGAATTCCTCGTGCGTCCGGTGCTTGTGGCCAACGATGCTGATTGCTTCGTGCTGGCGGAGGCGCACGCGGGGGCAGGCCGGGGTCATCGCGTGGTTTTCGGCGCCATCCTGGGCACGGGTGTGGGCGGCGGCATGGTTGTGGATGGCAAATTGCATCGCGGTGCCGGCGGATGGGCCGGCGAATGGGGCCATGGCACTATTGTCGCGACGCAGGTCGGCGTGCGGCCGTTCGAGCTGGCGCATTTCCCCTGCGGCTGCGGGCGGATGGGGTGTCTGGACACGGTGGGCGGGGCGCGCGGGATCGAGAAACTGCACAAGACTTTGCATGGCGCGGAGCTGGGCAGCCTGGCGATTATCGGGTTGTGGACCGCTGGCGATGCAGCAGCCGCAAAGACCGTGGATCTCTATATTGAACTGGTGGCGCAGCCGCTCGCTTTGGTCGCCAATATCGTCGGGCCAGATATTATTCCGGTCGGCGGTGGCCTTGGCAACAGTGCGCCACTCGTCGCGCGCCTCGATGCGGCGGTGCGGCAGCGCATTTTGCGCAAGACGGATCGGCCGCTGGTGGTGCCGGCGCAACTCACCGTCGGTGCCGGACTGATTGGCGCCGCTAATCTCGGCTTTTCAATGGGATGGCTATGATGCTGCTTGAAGTTTGCGTTGATGATGCTGCTGGTCTTGCCTCTGCCATTGTAGGGGGTGCCGACCGGATCGAACTATGTTCGGCGCTGGAACTGGGCGGGCTGACGCCAACGCCCGGCCTGATGGCGCTGGCTGCAAGGGCGCCGATCACCGTTCGCGCCATGGTTCGCCCACGGCCGGGGGACTTCGTTTTTGGTGCGGCGGATGTCGAAGCCATGCTGGGTGACATCGCCGCCATCCGGGCTGCGGGTCTTTCCGGCGTCGTGCTTGGGGCTAGCCTCCCGGACGGGCGGCTCGATATCGAGACTTTGCATATCCTGATGCGGGCGGCGACGGGCCTTGGTGCGACCTTGCATCGCGCCGTTGATCTGGTTCCTGATATGGCGGAAGCCATTGAGCAGGCGGTATCGCTTGGGTTCGACACCATCCTGACTTCGGGTGGGGCGTTGAATGTCATCAACGGGGCAGAGACGATTGCACTGGCGCATCGCGTTGCCGATGGTCGCGTGACCATCATGGCCGGTGCCGGCGTCAACGAGGCTACAGCGGCGCAGTTGCTGGCGCGGGTCAAACTGGACGCGCTGCACGGCTCCTGCTCAGAACTGGCGCCTGTCGCTAGCGCTGCCGCGGCTCGGCTTGGCTTTGACAGTCCGGGTCGCAGATGCACCAG
This sequence comes from Devosia sp., assembly GCA_028290245.1. Taxonomy (GTDB): domain Bacteria; phylum Pseudomonadota; class Alphaproteobacteria; order Rhizobiales; family Devosiaceae; genus Devosia. The sequence goes on from JAQGKG010000145.1 coordinate 2,738, forward strand.
TGCGGCCAAGGTGGCTGCACTGAAAGCTGTGATGGTTCGAAGCTAGACAGACGACGCTAAAGTGCGGGTAGCCAGTGGCCGGACGGCGTTTTCGCTAGCCGCGGCGATGCCAGCGGCGCGGTGATCCGGTCGCGCCATTGCGTCAGCGGCTCATGCCAGCGGGTGCCCTGCAGCATGGCAACGGCGATGGCGACGGGCGCTATGTCGGCGCGTGCTAGCAGGTTCAGCACGGCGGCCATGGATGTGCCCGAACTGATGACATCATCGACCACCACGACGCGCCTGCCGACCAGCAGTGGCAGCGAGCGCGGATCGAGGAAGATGGTCTTTTGGTGGGTCGGGCTGGTGATGGACGACATCGGGGCCGAGAGCTCGTCCTGGTACCAGAACTTGCGCGAGGTGCCCAGCGCCACCATGCGGTCGTGGCCCAGGCGGCGCGCGACATTGTTAGCCAGCGTCAGGCCCAGCGTCGGCACGCCGATGATCACATCGGGCTGGTGCGAAATCAGCAAATCAACTATTGCGGACGACAGGGCATCTTCGACGGCAAAGCTCGCCTGATTGACGATCAGCGATGCGACAGCAGTGGTGCCGTCTCCCGGCAGGACGCGGATCGGCAGCAGCAACTGGCTATTGTCCGGGAGGGCGGCGGGATAGCCGTGGACGTAGCCATCTGTCGGTGCTTCGTCATGGGTGCCAGCGGGATCGATGGTCTGCCAGAAGTGATGCGGTAGAAGTGACAATCGCGGTTTCCTTGCTGGCCGAAAGCAAATGTTGGATGCTAGAGCAGAGTTGATTTTTCAAGAGCTTAGCAACCGATGACCCATGGCGACAATGATCCGTTCGAACTTGAGGCGATGGTTGCGCTGAGGCGGGATCTGCATGCGCATCCGGAGCTCGGGTTCGAGGAGGTTCGTACCAGCGGAATCGTGGCCGAGCAGCTCGAAGCGGCGGGAATCGAGGTGCATCGCGGGTTGGGTAAGACCGGTGTTGTGGGCACGTTGCGAGTTGGCGATGGTTCGCGAGCGATTGCGTTGCGGGCCGATATGGACGCGCTGGCGATGCCGGAGCTGGGCGATGTTGCGTACAAATCCGGCACGGCGAACACCATGCATGCGTGTGGCCATGACGGGCATACGGTGATGCTACTGGCGGCAGCGCGGCACTTGGCGCGGACGCGGCAGTTTTCGGGCACGGTGCATTTTATTTTCCAGCCGGCTGAAGAGGGTCGCGGTGGCGCCAAGGCGATGATCGAGGATGGTTTCCTTGAGCGGTTTCCTATCGACGCGGTCTATGGCCTGCATAACATGCCGGGGCTGGCAGTGGATGAGATGGCGGTGGTTGCTGGGCCGCAACTGGCGTCGTCGGATAGTTGGGAAGTTACCTTTCATGGCGTCGGCACCCATGGCGCCAAGCCGCATCTGGGGCGGGATGCGATGACGGCGGCGGCGCATTTTTTGACCGCTATTCATACCATCGTGGCGCGGGTGATTGATCCGCTGCAGCCGACCGTGGTGAGTGCCTGTGCGATCACGGGCGGCGACTTTCGAGCGCTCAATGTCATCCCCGACGATGTGCGGATAGGTGGCACGGCGCGGGCCTATTCGGCGCACGTGCGGGATCAGTTGGAGGCCGAGATCGGCAAGCTCGCCGCTGGTGTGGCCGGCATGTTTGGGATTCGGGCGAGCTACAGTTTCACCCGGCGCATTGCACCGGTGATCAATGAGGCCAAGGCAACGGAGGCGGCTCTGGCTGCAGCGAGTGTCGCGACCGGTAGGCCGGTGGTTACCGATTTTCCGCCCTCTACGGCGGGCGATGACTTCGCGGAATTCGGCAATCGAGTGCCCGGTTGCTATGTCTGGCTCGGCAATGGCCCAGCCGTCGATGGGGCGCTGCATCACAACTCGCGCTACGATTTCAACGACGCGGCGATCGAGACCGGTGCGCGATATTGGACGACGCTGGTCGAGCAGCAATTGCGCTAGCGGAAGCCGCTGGCCAGTAGCGCGAGGACGCCGGGCACATCGACCTGCATGGCAACGGAAACCGGTGAACCGGTTTCGCTTATTGTCAGGCCGCCAGCATCTGCGTCGTCGCTCAGGTTGACCGAGAGTCGGTAGAGTTCGATGCCGAACAGTTCCGGCGCGAGAGCCAGCAGCATGACACAAGGATCATGCAAGGGGCGGCTGTTTTTTTCGTCCTGCAGGTAGGCTGTAAGCAGCGAG
>JAQGKG010000151.1 GCA_028290245.1 Devosia sp.
ACGCGCCATGGGGTTTTCGCCTGGGAAGCCACCCGGTACTCCAACTTTACTCTCGAACGCTTCTGCGTTCGTACGCAACACAACTGACTGATTTCCGAGGAGCCCCACGCGCTCGGACGATCTGCTAATCACAGGAGATTACGTCAGCGCCGTTACCATTCCGTAATATACAAATGGAGTTGGCCGGGATGTGGACGGTAAGTCACAGATGGGTGAGCATCATGAGCAAAGTAGTGCAATCGCTCCGGATCGAGGCTGGCGTGACACTGCGTGTGCGACGCTATAAGCCGAATGTCCCGCAATTGCGGTCATTCCGACCCATCACAAAATCGCGAAGCATTGCCCCTTAACACGGGCTGCTTTTTGCCTACATAATGGTCCTCACCATGCTGCTTCGTTTTCCTCACGACAGATGTCTATCCATGATTATTCCTGACCTCCTCGCTTTGACCGATGAGGCCCCATTCGCGATGTGGCTGGCGTCTGGCCCCCACTCTATGGGGCCCAAAGAGGATGATCCTGGTAAGGGCAACGGGGACGGCAAAGGCGGCACCGAAACCGGGACGATCACCAAGACTCGTCCCAAAACCAAGCGCCCGAATCTATATCGGGTGCTGCTTCTAAACGACGATTACACGCCGATGGAATTCGTCGTTCTGGTCCTGCAGGACGTCTTCAACAAATCGCGTGAAGAGGCCATGCAGATCATGCTGCACGTTCACCAAAAGGGGGTGGGTGAGTGCGGCGTATATCCATACGAGGTCGCCGAAACCAAGGTGACCCGCGTCATGGATACGGCACGCAAAAACCAGCATCCGCTGCAATGCGTGATGGAAAAGCAATAGGAACGTCATATGCCTTCATTTTCTCGCGGACTTGAAAAGGCTCTGCATCAGGCGATGAACCTGGCGCGTGAGCGTAACCATGAGTTCGCTACGCTTGAGCACCTGCTGCTGGCCCTGACCGACGACCGTGAAACGATCGCCGTGCTCACCGGCTGCGACGTAGATGTCGACGCGCTCAAGAGCGACCTTGAAGATTTCATCAATGAAGAACTGGACAGTCTCATCGTGGCCAACGGCCAGGATGCGCGGCCGACCGCTGCGTTCCAGCGCGTCATCCAGCGCGCGGTGATCCACGTCCAGTCATCCGGTCGCGAAGAGGTTACGGGTGCCAACGTGCTCGTCGCGATATTTGCGGAACGCGAAAGCCATGCTGCGTATTTCCTCGAGCAGCAGGACATGAGCCGGCTCGACGCAGTCAATTTCATCAGCCACGGCATTACCAAATCGGGTGCCAGCGAGGAACGCAAAGTGCGTGGAGCCGAGGACGGCGAAGGTAATACCGAAGGCGGAGCAGAGGCCAAGAAGAGCTCGGCGCTTGCCGATTTCTGCGTCAACCTCAACGAGAAGGCTCGTGCAGGCAAGATCGACCCGCTGATCGGCCGCGACGCCGAACTGCGTCGCACGATCCAGATCCTGTGCCGCCGTTCAAAGAATAACCCACTTTATGTCGGGGATGCCGGCGTGGGCAAAACGGCGATTGCCGAGGGCCTGGCACGCAAGATCATCGAGGGCGATGTTCCTGAAGTGCTCCGCGAAGCTGTGATCTATTCGCTCGACATGGGCTCACTGCTGGCCGGCACCCGCTATCGCGGCGACTTTGAGGAACGCCTCAAGGCCGTGATGAAGGAGCTCGAAAAGCTGCCGAACTCGGTGTTGTTCATCGACGAGATCCACACCATGATCGGTGCTGGCGCTACCTCCGGTGGTGCGCTCGATGCGTCGAACCTGCTGAAGCCCGCTCTGGCTTCAGGCGCGATCCGTTGCATCGGCTCGACCACCTACAAGGAATATCGCCAGTTCTTCGAGAAGGATCGGGCGCTGGTGCGTCGCTTCCAGAAGATCGACGTCAACGAACCTTCGGTTCCTGATGCGATCGAGATCGTGAAGGGTCTGCGTCCTTATTTCGAAGAGTTCCACAAGGTGAAATACACCGACGACGCCCTCAAGGCGGCCGTGGAACTGAGCGCGCGGTATATCAACGACCGCAAGCTGCCCGACAAGGCGATCGACGTGCTTGACGAGACCGGCGCCAGCCAGATGCTGCTGACGGCGGACAAGCGCAAGAAGATCATCGACGTCGAGGATATCGAGGCGACGATTGCCACTATCGCGCGGATTCCGCCAAAGTCGGTGTCCAAGTCCGATGCCGAACTGCTGTCTAGCCTCGAGACGAGCCTGAAGACAGTGGTGTTTGGCCAAGATGCCGCTATCACGGCGCTGTCGTCGGCCATTAAGCTGGCGCGTGCCGGCCTGCGTGAACCGGAGAAGCCAATCGGCTCCTATCTGTTCACCGGCCCGACTGGCGTCGGCAAGACGGAGGCCGCAAAGCAGTTGGCTGATACGCTTGGCGTCGAGCTGAAGCGCTTCGACATGTCCGAATATATGGAGCGTCACACCGTGTCGCGCCTGATCGGTGCACCTCCCGGCTATGTCGGCTTCGACCAGGGCGGGTTGCTGACCGATGCGGTTGATCAAAATCCGCATTGCGTCGTTTTGCTCGACGAAATCGAGAAGGCCCATCCAGATCTCTACAACATCCTGTTGCAGGTGATGGACCATGGCAAGCTGACTGACCACACCGGCAAGTCGGTGGACTTCCGCAACGTCATCCTGATCATGACCTCCAATGCCGGGGCCATGGACTTGCAGAAGAGCCCGATCGGGTTCGGCCGCAAGCGCGAGCAGGGCGACGACGAAGAGGCGATCAACCGTCTGTTCACGCCGGAATTCCGCAACCGTCTCGATGCGATCATCTCGTTTGCTCCACTGCCGCGCGAAGTCGTGCGTCGCGTGGTCGAGAAGTTCGTGCTGCAGCTTGAGGGCCAATTGGCCGAGCGTGGCGTGACTATCAATCTGACGCAGGAAGCGGCCGATTGGATCGCCGAGCGTGGCTATGACGAGCGCATGGGTGCCCGCCCACTCGGCCGGGTAATCCAGGAGCACATCAAAAAGCCACTGGCCGATCAATTGCTATTCGGTGAGCTGGTCAATGGCGGGACGGTCACCGTGGCAGTTGTTGGCGAAGGTCAGGATGCCAAGCTAGAGCTGATCGCGGTACCGCCGCGCCCAGCCAAGCCAAAGTCGCTGCCGCGGCCCAAGAAGCCAAAGGCTACCGCCGACAAGAGCTGATCGAGCCGATCAGGTGCGTTTTGAAGAGAGCCGGGAGCAATCCCGGCTCTCTCGCTTTTTGGGGATGGCGCAGGCTAAGCTCGGGCAAGCGGCCGTGTGAGCTGCGTAGTAGGAGGCAAAATGCGCGCTGTTCGTCTTGAGGCCTTCGGATCATTGGTGATGCGCGAGGTGCCGACGCCTTCGGCTGGCCCGGGCGAGATCTTGGTGCGTGTGCTGGCGGCCGGCATTTGCGGCTCGGACCGGCACATGTTCAAGGGCGAATATCCCACCGGCCGTCCGGTAACGCTGGGGCACGAGTTCTGCGGCTTGGTCGACGCGGTTGGTGAAGGCGTGGCCGGTTTTGTGGGTGGCGAACTGGTTACCGTCGATCCCAATATCGCCTGTGGCGCCTGCCGGGCCTGCCATGAGGGGCGGCCAAATCTCTGCGATAACCTGCTGGCCATCGGCGTGTTCCGCGACGGTGGCTTTGCCGAACTGGTCGCTGTCCCGGCATTGCAGGCCCACAAGCTGCCAGCGGGGCTTGATCCTGTGCATGGCGCGTTTTGCGAGCCTTTGGCCTGTTGCCTGCATGCGCTTGATGTCGCACGGATCGTGCCGGGCAGCAGTGTCGCCATTCTCGGAGGCGGCGTCATCGGCCTGCTCATGGTGCAACTGGCGCGACTGGCCGGCGCAAGTGAAGTGGTGCTAGTGACGCGGCAGGCGTCACGCCGGGCACTAGCGCTCGAACTGGGTGCCACGGTGGCCATCGATCCGGCGGCTGGCGATGTCATCGCCAATGTTCGTCGCGGCACTGGTGTCGATGTGGTGGTGGAATGTGCGGGCGTGCCCGAAACCCTGCAGCAGGGGCTGGCCATGCTGCGCAAGGGTGGGACGCTGGTGTTGTTCGGTGTCACTCCGCAGGGCGTGCAGGTGCCGATCAGCCCATTCGATCTGCTGGTCAACGAGATCCGGCTCGAAGCGGCCTATCTCAATCCGCACACACACGCCCGTGCAGCGGCCATTGTGGCCAGTGGCGTGTTGGAACTTGACCGGCTAGTCACGCACAGCGTCGGTCTTGAGGACGTCGTAGGCATTGTCGGCGCAGCGCCCCAGCCCGGCGAGATCAAGGTGATCGTGCGGCCTTAGCCCAGGACGGCATGGTGAACCTCCGGTTCGCTTGCCAGTGCCTCAGGCGACTATTGTTCCGGGACGCCGCAGGATGAAGGCAATCAGGAAGCCGAGATAAATGGCTGCCGGCAGTAGCAGGGCATAAATGCCGAGCTGGCTATAGCCGAGGGCGCCGACCACTGCCCCGAGCAACAATGAAATCCAGACCAGCAGGTGCTGGGCCCATCGCCAGCGCGGCGCCGATCCCAGCAAGGCTTCTGCCAAATCCCGTCCAGCGAGGAACAGTGTGCCGGTGACGAACGTGGTCCCAAGCCGGACCGAACCCGCCGATGGCAAAATGGTATTCTGCGCTCCGGCTCCAGCGGCAAGCGCCAGCATGGCCTGCGACGGCATGAAGCCAGCCAGCGACAAACTTAGCGCCGTCACGAGGCTGGCCAATACCAATGCCGTGACCGCAGCCGATCCCCAACGCCGACCTGCGGCAGACGCAACCAGCGATCCCGCGACGCTGCCGATGAAGAACAGTACGACCAAGCCCGCGGTAACCGCCACGACCGGCCACAGGCCTTGCGCCAGAGCATCGCCGAGTTGGGTGGTATTGCCGCTCATGAAAGAGGTGTAGTGACCACCAAGCTCGATGAAACCCACCACATCGGCGCAGCCCGCCGCCGCGGTCAGAAGCAGTCCAAGGCTAAGCTGTGGAGTCGGTGTCATGGCGCAAGCTTGGGCGGTCGGCGCCTCCGATGCAAGCGCAACGCCTTGGCAATCTTTCCTAACACTTCGCTAACCAATTGACGGCAATCCCCGCTGTTCACGATGCTCACACTAGACAGGAACAAAAGATGAACTTATAAGAACATTATAGCAACACGGGAGATGCAGATGCTCACTTTCATCAAGGACTTCGCCGCATTCGTTACGCTGGGCGCCTTCACCATCGGCTCATTGACCTGGATGGATATGCTGGCCCGACTCGTGTGACCATCCGCCCTGTGGATAGCGTCCACGGTGATTGAGGATCACCCGGCGCAGATGGTAAGAGGTCCAGCATGAACGGTCCCGGTTTTATCCATCTTCACGTCCATTCCGCCTACTCCTTGCTGGAGGGCGCGTTGCAGCTTGAGGCGATTCTCAAGCTCGCAGCCGAGGATAGTCAGCCGGCGCTCGGCATTGCCGACACCGGCAATCTGTTCGGGGCGCTGGAATTTTCCGAGAAGGCCAGCAAGAAGGGCATCCAGCCCTTGGTTGGAGTCGAACTGGCTATCGACTTTGCAGTCGCCGAGGAGCGAATCAGCGAGCGCGGCCATGTGGCGTGGGCCGGAAAGTCCAGCGTCGTGTTGCTGGCGCAGACGGAAGAGGGGTTCGCCAACCTCTCCCGGCTGGTGTCGCAGTCCTACATCCAGGGCGATGGCGGCACCGCCCGCGCGCAACTCGACTGGCTCAGTCGCGAGCGCCTCGAGGGCCTGATCTGCCTCAGCGGTGGACCAGAGGGCGCCATCGACATGGCTTTTGCCCAAGGGCAGGACGCCAATGCTGTCCGCCGGCTTGATCGTCTTGCCGACCTGTTTGGCGATCGGCTCTATATCGAACTGCAGCGCCATGGCCGGGTGCAGGAGGCCAATGTCGAGCCGCGGCTGGTCGACTATGCCTACCGCAAGGGCATTCCGCTGGTGGCGACCAACGAGCCGTTCTTCAAGTCGATCAAGGAATATGAGGCGCATGACGCGCTGCTGGCGATTGCCGGCGGTTCGGTGGTTGCCCAGACCGAGCGCCGCAAGCTCAACGACCAGTATTATTTCAAGACCCGCGCCGAAATGGCAGCGCTATTCTCGGACCTTCCCGAGGCCCTGAATTCCACGGTCGAGATTGCCCAGCGAGTCTCCTATCGTCCACTCACCCGCAACCCGATCCTGCCGAAATTCGCCGCCGCGCCCGATCTCAGTGAAGACGATGCCGTCGCTGCCGAGGCTGCCGCGTTGCGGACCATGGCCGAAGAGGGCCTGCGGGAACGCCTGGCAACTGTCGGGACAGCGCCGGGAAAAACCGAGCAAGTCTATTGGGACCGGCTCGAATTCGAGCTCGACATCATCCAATCGATGAAATTTCCCGGCTACTTTCTGATCGTGGCCGATTTCATCCGGTGGTCTAAGTCCGAGGGCATTCCGGTTGGGCCCGGCCGTGGTTCGGGCGCCGGCTCGCTGGTCGCCTATGCCACTACGATCACCGATCTTGACCCGCTGGCCTATAATCTGCTGTTCGAACGCTTCCTAAATCCGGAACGCGTCTCGATGCCCGACTTTGATATCGACTTCTG
>JAQGKG010000172.1 GCA_028290245.1 Devosia sp.
TGTGACGCTGGTGCTGCCGGCAAAGGCTGGCAACGGCCTGGCCGATGTGGCGACGGCGGGGCTGGATACCGTGGCGATCCGGATTCCGGATCATCCGATTGCGCTGGCGCTGATTGCGGCAGTGGGCCGGCCGCTTGCGGCGCCTTCGGCTAATCCATCCGGGCGCCTGTCGCCGACTACGGCCTATCAGGTGCGGCTCGGCTTTGCCGGCAAGGTGCCGGTGCTCGACGGCGGGCCGTGCCAGGCGGGGGTGGAATCAACGATCATCCGCATCGAGGGCGAGCGGCTGGTGCAGTTGCGGGCGGGGGCAGTAGCGCGCGAGGAGATCGAGCGGCTGCTGGGCGTGCCGGTGGAGGTGGCTGAGAAGGATGCGGCGATTGCGGCGCCGGGCATGCTGGCGAGCCACTATGCACCCAATGCGCTGATGCGGCTGGACGCCGACCCGGTGGCGGGCGAGGCGTATCTGGCGTTCGGGCGGGTTGCGGAGTTTGCCGGGGTGACGCGGAACCTGTCGCCGGGGGGCGATCTGCACGAGGCGGCGCGGAACCTGTTCTCGATGCTGCATGAGCTGGATGCGGCTGGGGCCTCGACGATCGCCGTGGCGCCCATCCCCGAGTGGGGGCTGGGCGAGGCAATCAATGACCGCTTGCAGAGGGCCGCGGCACCGCGACCCTAGTCCCTGACCTTATAAGGCTTCTGATCCCGCATGAACCGGGCCAGCGCTTCCAGGTCCGCATCGCCACCAGGTGGCAGGACCACCTTGAGGTTCGCGTACAAATCGCCGTCGCCATAAAGCCCCTTGCCCTTGAGGCGGAGGGCCTTGCCGGTGTCGATGCCGGGGGGCAGGTTGAGTTCGACGGAACCATCGAGCGTGGGCACTCGGACTTTGGCGCCGAGCACGGCTTCATAGAGCGTGATCGGCACGTCGGTACGCAAGTCCGAGCCATCGCGGCGGAATTGCTTGGATTTCTCGAAACGCACCGTGACCAGTGCGTCGCCGGGTTCTGCCATGCCGGGCGAGCCCTGGCCCTTGAGGCGGATTTGCTGGTTCTCTTCGAGCTTGTCGGGGAGCTTGACCGACAGCACCTTGCCGGTCGGCATGCGTACCGAGATCGAGCCGCCCTTGTGGGCGTCTTCCAGCGATACCGTGGCGTTCACCACGATATCCTCGCCCTTCATGCTGCGGCCTGCGCCAGCGCCGCCCGCTGCCTGACCGGCAAACGGGTCCCATTGAGCGCCACCGGCGGGGCCGCGACCGGCACCGGGGCCGCCGCGTTGCTGGCCGCCGAAGCCGCTCATGAATTCCTTGAGGATGTCCTCGGCCGAGAAGCCCGCACCTGCGCTGGCACCCGCACGGCCACCGCGTGCGGCGCCAGGGTTGAAGCCAGCAAACTTGGGATTGCCATCGCCATCGAGCTCGCCGCGGTCGAACTGGGCGCGCTTTTCGACGTCGTTGAGCAGATCATAGGCATTGGTCGCCTCGGCAAACTTGCCGTGCGATGAGGGATCATCCGGATTTTGGTCGGGGTGATACTTCTTGGCCAGCTTCCGATAGGCAGACTTGATGTCCTTCTCGGTCGCCGATCTTGGCACCCCAAGCACGGTATAAGGATCGCGCATTTGGTCCATTCAATGAGTCGGGCGTTGATTGCCCCTATGTTCGAGTCCTATATGGCGACGGCTCCGGCCAATGTCCAGTTTCCCTCGACGAACGGATGAATAACATCATGCTGCAGACACTCACCGAACGCTTGTTTGACGATGGCGATCGCACCGGCCTCGATCCCTTTGCGGTGTTCGAGGAATGGTACGCCCTGGCCCAGGACGCCGAGCCAAACGATCCGCACGCTTTCGCCCTGGCGACGGTGGATGATGAGGGCATGCCCGATGTCCGCATGGTGCTGCTCAACGCGCGCGATGCCCGCGGGTTCTGCTTTTTCACCAATTTCGAGAGCGCCAAGGGCACGCAATTGCATGCCCACCCCAAGGCGGCAATGCTGATGCACTGGAAGTCGCTGCGCCGGCAGGTGCGGGTGCGTGGCAATGTAGAAGTGGTGACGCCCGCCGAAGCCGATGCTTATTTTGCCAGCCGCCATAAGGGCAGCCGGATTGCTTCGTCGGTGTCGGACCAGTCCCGGGTGCTGGATAGCCGCGCGACGCTGATTGCGCGGGTTGCGGCGCTGACCGAACAGGTTGGCGACGGCGATGTGATCCGGCCGCCGCACTGGTCGGGGTTTCGCATCGTGCCGACCGCAGTCGAATTTTGGAAAGACGGCGAGTTTCGGCTGCACGACCGGGTGAAGTTTGTGCGGAACGGCGATGGCTGGGTAAGTGACCGGTTGTATCCGTAAGTAAGTCAGAGCTCGGAGACACTGGCATGGCGTTGGTGGAGGAGCAGCCGGTTGCGGTCAAATTCACTGGCATGCGCCGCGAGATGGGTGGGCTGTTGCTGCGCGGTTATAGCCTGCTGCTGCCGACCATTGGGCTGTATCGCTTCTGGCTGACGACGTGGAAGCGGCGCTTCTATTGGGGCAACACCGAGATTGACGGCGATGCGCTGGAATATACCGGCAACGCGATGCAACTGCTGCTGGGTTTCCTGATGGCTGTGGCGGTGTTCGTGCCGCTGTATGGACTGTTCTTTTACCTCTCGACGCTGTCGCAGGAGGCTGCGTTTATCGGCTATGGCGGCGTTGCGGTGCTGGTGTGGTTCCTGATGGGCTATGCCACCTATCGGGCGCGGGATTTTCGGCTGTCGCGGACGCTATGGCGCGGCATTCGCTTCGATCAGGCGGGAAGCCCCTGGAATTATGCGTTTCGGCGGTTTTTCTGGTCGCTGCTGGTGATCGCGACGGCGGGGCTGGCCTATCCGTTCATGGCAGGGGATCTGTGGCGCTATCGCTATCGCAATAGTTGGTATGGCGACAGGCAGTTTGGCTTTTTCGGCGGTTGGAAGCTGCTGGCGATGCCTTATTACCTGGCGTGGCTCGCCTGCGCCGTGATCGGCATCACCGGGCTGACAATCGGTTACAGCATGGGCGCGCTGCCCGATGATGGTGAACCCAACTTCCTGGGCTATGTCCCGATGGCTGTGGCTGCGCTGCTGATCGGGGCCGTGCATCTGCTGTATCGGGCGCGCGAGTTGACTCGGATGCTGTCGTCGGTGCGGCTAGGCGAGGCGGGATTGAGTGTCACGCTGCGAGGGCGCAGCCTGCTCGGGCAATATCTGCTGTTCGGACTGGCGCTTGCTGGTCTGCTTGTCGTGCTGGCTATCGGTGGGCTGCTGGTGCTGGGCGCTCTGGCCGGCGATGCCTTTGCAGACGGGGCCTTCGACATGGCGGTGTTCATGCAGCATTTGCAGTCGAGCCTTCTCGTGCTGCTCGCAATCATTTTTGGCTATCTGCTGGTGCTCGCCGCCTTCACCATTATGGCCGAGCTGTTCCTCGGCTTGGCGTTCTGGAAGCTGGTTGCCAGTAATGCCAGCATCACCGGCATCGATAGCCTGCGCAGTGTCAGGGCACGGGGCGAGGACCGGGCGCTGGCGGGCGAAGGCCTTGCCGATGCACTCAATGTGGGCAGCTACTGATGAGCATCCCGGCGCGCTTTCACGATGGGCTGACTGCCGAAGTCCGGGTGGCGGGCCTCGAGTTTGAGACCGTGGGCGCTGTGGGCACGCTGGTGATCCGGGGTGCGGATCACAGTGAGATCGCCCGCTGGCCGGCCGAAATCCTTTATGCCTTGCATAGTCGGAAGGACGAGCTGCGCTTGGGCGCCAGCGGGCAGCCGGACGGCGCTCGCGTGGTGGTGCAAGGGCATCACGACGTGGCACGCGTGCTGGCGACGATACCGCAACTCACCCTGCGCCAACACCAGCAGACCGGCCGTGAAATCCGGCTGGCGGTGACGGCCACCGTGGCGCTCGCCGCAGTCATCGCGGCCTATCTCTATGGCGTGCCGTTGCTAGCGAGCCGCCTCGTCACCGTGGTGCCGCCCGCCTGGGAACAGCGACTGGGCGAGACGGTGGCGCAGCAGATGGAGGCCAGCCTTGACGGGGAAGCCGGGTTCGAACTCTGCGACGATGACCCCGACAGCCTTGCCAACCAGGGCATCGAGCGTTTCGGCAATGAGGTTTTGGCTGGGTCGGGCTCGCCATTCGAACTCGATATTCGCGTGGTGAAATCCGACATTCCCAATGCCTTTGCGTTGCCCGGCGGACAGGTGTTCTTCTTTTCGGCTCTGCTGGACCAGGCGCGGACGCCCGACGAGTTTGCCGGTGTGCTGGCCCATGAAATCGGCCATGTCGCCTATCGGCACGGCATGGAGCAGTTGATCTCGACCGCGGGGACTGGCGCGTTGATCGGGTTCATCCTCGGCGACATGACCGGCATTTCCGTCGCGGCGGGCCTTGGCGCGACCATCATCGACGCCCGCTTTTCGCGCGATGCCGAGCGGCAGGCCGATGCCTTCGCGGCGCAGGCGGCGCAGCGCATGGATTTCAATCCGGCAGGCTTGGCCGACCTGATAAACCGCGCTGGCGCGGACGACGAATTTGCCCGCGCGCTGGCGCTGCTCAGCACCCACCCGCTGACCGAGGACCGCAAGGCCGCGCTGGAGGCATTGAGTCGGCAGCGTCCGACGGGATTGCAGCCGCCGTTCACCACAGCCGAATGGAGCGCGATCCGGGACATGTGCAGGGTCACGGGCAATTAATTGCCGTGATCGGCAAATCTTCAAAGTCGTGCAATACCTTGCGGCTATCCTAATCGCCTAATGACGGGGCGGCCTTGCGCATACTGATCCGCACATCGAGAACCGCCATCTGGGCGCGACGGCTGGGTAGCGTCGCCGTGCCGCTGGTCATTATCGCCGTGCTGTTGCACCGGTTTCGGCTGATCACATCTGACCTGTTTTTGGTTGCGGCGGTCGCGGCCGGCCTCGTTGCGGCGCTGGCGGTGGTGGTCGGCGTCATGGCGCTGGCCCGCCTGTGGCAGAGCGGCGATCAGGGTTGGGGCAGGGCGCTGACCGGCTTGTTGTTCGGCATGCTAAGCCTTGCGCCCTACCTCTGGTATGGCGGGCTGATGCTGCAATATCCGACCGTGACCGATATCGCCACGACCGACCGGGGCCTGATGCCGCTGGTGTTCGAGCCGGGTACTGCGGCGATGCCGGCGCCCAAGATGTTGACGGCGGCGGAACGGGCGGTCGAATTCCCCAATGTGGAAACGCGTACCTACCCGCTCGGGCTGGTACCCACTTTTGGGCTGGTGCAGTCGCTGGTGACCCAAAATGGCTGGGATGTTCGTATGCTGCGTGAGCCGGGCGAGGTCGGCCAGCTCAATGCACAGGTGGTGACCCTGCCGGGCTGGCGCGAGGAAGTGGTGATCCGGGTTACCGGAACGATGACCAGCTCTACGGTTGATATGCGCTCGGCCTCACTCAATGCGCTGCACGATTTTGGCTCCAACGGCACGCGCATCGAAGGATTTTTGGCCACGCTGGATGATGCGGTGACGACGCTGCTGCGGGATAATCCCGGCGCCAACCAACCTGTGGAAGCTGAGCCGGCTGCGGTGGATACTTAGACGCCGGTAGCGCCTGCGGGGTAGATCTGATCGCCTCGCCCCTGAGGGGAGAGGTCGGCGCGTAGCGCCGGGTGAGGGGTTCAGAAGTGGTGCTCCAGCCGATAGGCCTTCACCCCTCACCCCGCCCTCTCCCCTGAGGAGCGAGGGAGCCAGCAGCCAGCGGTCTCGATACAGCAGTGCGATTAGGCCGCGCTAATACGCATGCCGAGCAGACCGCGTTTCACGCTCAGCTTACCCAGTCGCTCCAGATATTCCACATGCGCATTGATGGTCATCGCGGCGGCAAACCGAACCGGTAGCGCCTGCCTGGGATAAATCCGCGCCACGATGCTCGATATGCTCCTCGCACCTGCAGCTACCGCTTCCAGCACTTGCCGGTTACGCATCTGACGGTGCGCGCGCAGGGCAGTTGCATAGGCCTGACCATCAGCGATTGGGCCGCCATGAGCGGGCACATATTGGCGTTGGGGCAGGGCGATGACCTTGTCGAGCGATGCGAAATAATCGGCCATGGAACCGTCTGGGGCAGACACCAGCGTCGAATTCCACCCCATGACGTGGTCGCCACTGAGCAGGGTGTCACCTACCGAGAACGCCAAATGATTGGAGCAGTGGCCCGGCGTGGTGTGAACCGTGACGGGGAGATCGCCGGCGGCAATGCTTTCGCCATCAAGTAGGGTCCGGTCCGGCACCAAATCCCAGTCGCAGGATTTCCGGATCGGGTTGCGCTCGAATCGGCGCAACGGGCGCGACAGACGATGCGGGCCGCCAAACCACAGCGGTGCGTCGAGCTCGCGACTCAGCCGCGCCGCCGCTGCGCTGTGATCGCGATGGGTGTGCGAAAGAATGATGGCGCCAACGGGCCGTCCGGCAATGGCGCGCTTGAGGGCGGCAATGTGGTTGACGTCATCCGGCCCCGGATCGACCAGTGCGAGCCGTTCATGGCCCAGCAGAAAGCTGTTGGTGCCGGTGAACGTATAGGCGCTAGCATTGGGCGCGGTTATCCGGGCAATGCCCTCGGCCACGCTGACCGGTACGCCGGTCTGCGGGTCAAACGCCCTGTCGAAGGAAAGAACTGGACCGGGCACTGCCATTGCGCTCACTTTGCCGAGAGAATATGAAGTCGTTGACGGAACGAGAGCGGCCCGGAAAGGGACGCCGGTTCACACAAAGCATGGAAGGTATGAAATGGCCGTCACTTTGACCACGCCCAACACGCTGCTCGGCGCGATCCAGCCCAAGGGCGATACCGCCAAACTGGCAACCAATCTCGCGACGGTTGTGCTCGGCACGCTGCTCATCACCATTTGCGCCAAGATCAGCGTACCGGTCTGGCCGGTTCCGGTGACCCTGCAGAGCTTCGCCATCGTCGCACTTTCTGCAGCCTTCGGCCTGCGCATCGGCGTTGCCACTGTCGCGCTTTATCTGCTCGAAGGCGCCTTTGGCCTTCCAGTTTTTGCCACCGGCGGCGGCCTTGCCTATTTGGCCGGCCCGACCGGCGGTTTCCTGCTCGGCTTCCTGGTGCTAGCTGCCATCGTCGGCTTTGCCGCCGACCGCGGCGCCTCAGCCAAGCCGCTGACCCTGTTCGCCACCATGCTTGGTGCTGAGGCGCTGCTGCTGGTGCTCGGCTTTGCCTGGCTGCTGCTGTTGTCCGGCCAGGCTGGCTGGATCGACCAGAACAATGTCGTGGCCTCGGCCTTTGCCGGTGCCATCCAGCCCTTCATCATCTGGGACATTCTCAAGATGGCGCTGGCCGCACTGACCGTCACCGGTCTGTGGAGCTTCACTGCCAAGCGCTAAGCGCTACTGAAAAACTGACGGAAGGCCGGCCTAGCGCCGGCCTTTTGCATTTCAGGCCAGGCGGGCGGCAATCAGTTCGACCACGCGAGCCAAACTTTTCCTGTCCGCCTCCGGCAAGTCGCCAAGCACGGCTTCAAGCTCCAGCGTCGGATCGCCCTTGAGGAGCACTTTGCCGGCCTCGGTCAGCTGCAGCAGTTCTGCGCGACCTTTGGGTTGTTCCGCGGCCTTGGTGAGCAGGCCCTTCTGCACCAGCGTTCGCACCGTGCGGCTCACCGGGCCATTGGCCAAGCCCTGGAACCGTGCCAGTTCGCTGGCGGTGCGCAGGGCGTCAGGTGCGCTGGAAAAATAGCGCAATGCAGCCCATTGGGCGGGAAACAAGCCAGCCGCATGGCCGCGCGCGTGTAGCTTGCGCGCGGTCCGTTCCAGCAAATCGGCAAGGGCAGCGGGGGTGGTCAAGGCAAACTCTATCGTAGGTGACAACGGCTCAGCACCTGCCTAGCTATCGCCCGCTGCTTTGATCTTTTCGTGGCAAGGCTGCAAATTAACTCTGGCGATATCGCTAATTTCTTGCCATCCGCCTGACTAAAATAGCGCGGGTGAACGCTTTAGGTCGGCGAGACGCCCGGCTGTGACGAACGAAGGGCTGGCCTACGGGCGCCAGACTGCCTAGAAAGCGGTCCCAAGATTACATGGAATGAGGCAGCCGCCGCTGCCGGATGGAAAGACTACAATGAAGGTTATTTTT
>JAQGKG010000182.1 GCA_028290245.1 Devosia sp.
CTATTGGATGATTCCACTTGCGCGGAGCGGTACCCTCCCCCTGAGGGGAGGGCTAGGGAGGGGGTCTGCGCTATCGACGAGCTCGATATTTGTAGAGCCGCCGAAACCCCCTCCCCCGATCCCTCCCCACAAGGGGGAGGGTGTTGACTGCGACATTGCTCATCAGATCAACCCCAATGCCGTCACGACCATATCCACCAGCTTGATACCGATGAAGGGAGCGATAAGGCCGCCCAGGCCGTAGACGAGGAGGTTGCGTGAGAGCAGCGCTGCGGCGCCGACTGGCCGGTATTTGACTCCGCGCAGAGCGAGCGGGATCAGGGCGACGATGATCAGTGCGTTGAAAATCACCGCCGAGAGGATCGCCGATTGTGGCGAAGCCAGCCCCATGATGTTGAGAGCGCCGAGCTCGGGATAGGTGACCAGGAACAGCGCCGGGATAATGGCGAAATACTTGGCCACATCGTTGGCGATGGAGAACGTGGTCAACGAGCCGCGGGTCATCAGGATCTGCTTGCCGATTTCGACGATCTCGATGAGCTTGGTGGGCGAGGAGTCCAGATCGACCATGTTACCGGCTTCGCGTGCAGCCTGCGTGCCGGACTGCATGGCGACGCCAACGTCGGCCTGGGCCAATGCGGGGGCGTCATTGGTGCCGTCGCCGCACATGGCGATGAGGCGCCCGCCGACCTGTTCCTTGCGGATATAGTCGAGCTTCTGCTCCGGTGTGGCTTCGGCGATGAAATCATCGACGCCGGCTTCCGAGGCGATAGCTGCCGCAGTGACCGGATTGTCGCCGGTGACCATGACGGTGCGAATGCCCATAGCGCGGAGTGCCGCAAAGCGCTCCTTGATGCCAGGTTTCACCACGTCCTTGAGGTGGACGACGCCAAGCAAGCGATCGGCTTCGGCCACAGCAAGCGGGGTGCCGCCTGAGCGGGCGATGGCATCGACGGCCTTGTTGAAGTCGGCAGCAGCAGTGCTCTTGTCGAGGCCGACGAACTTCAGCACCGCGTCGACGGCACCCTTGCGGATGCGGCGACCTTCGATGTCGATGCCCGAAATACGAGTCTGGGCCGAGAACGCAATGCTGGTCGTGCCATTGGGCAGGATCTTCGGCGCGCTCAGGGAGAAATCAGACTTCGCCAAAGCCACGATGGAACGGCCTTCGGCGGTCTCGTCGGACAGGCTGGCGAGCAGCACGGCTTCGGCGAGGTATTTCTCGGTGACGCCTGCCACGGGAAGGAATTCCGATGCCATGCGGTTGCCGAACGTGATGGTGCCGGTCTTGTCGAGCAGCAGCGTATCGACGTCACCAGCAGCTTCCACGGCACGGCCGGAGGTGGCGATGACATTGAAGCGGATCAGGCGATCCATGCCGGCAATGCCGATGGCCGAGAGCAGGCCGCCGATGGTGGTGGGGATGAGCGTCACCAGCAGCGCGGCCAGCACGGCGACCGACAGGTCGGTGCCGGAATAAGCTGCAAGACCATACAGCGTCACCACGGCGATCAGGAACACCAGGGTCAGGCCCGAGAGCAGGATCGACAGCGCGATCTCGTTGGGCGTCTTCTGGCGCTTGGCGCCTTCGATCAGTGCGATCATGCGGTCGACGAAGGTTTCGCCCGGCTTGGTGGTGATACGCACCTTGAGCCAGTCCGAGATCACCTGCGTGCCGCCGGTGACGGCCGAACGGTCGCCGCCGGCTTCGCGGATCACTGGCGCACTTTCACCGGTGATGGCGCTTTCGTTGACCGAGGCGACGCCTTCGATGACTTCACCATCGCCAGGCATCAGGTCATTGACCTCGACCAGGATGATGTCGCCGATCTTGAGCGAGGTTGACGGGATGAGCTCGAAAGCGCGGCTGTTGGCGTCTGATGGGGACAGCAGCTTCTTTGCTACGAGGTCGGACTTACCGCGCTTCAGGCTTTCCGCCTGTGCCTTGCCACGCCCTTCGGCGACGGCTTCGGCGAAGGTGGCGAACAGCACGGTGAACCAGAGCCAGAGGGCGATCTGGCCGGAAAACCGCATTTCGGCCGCGGAGCTGAACGCATCCTGAACGAAAATAACGGTCACCAGCACGGCCACGACTTCGGTGACGAAAATCACCGGGTTGCGGATCAACTGACGCGGGTCCAGCTTGATAAAGGCGTCGCGCAGGGCCGGCAGGAAAATGGCAGGCGAGAGGATAGATATCTTGGCTTGAGTGGACATGATGTTTCCTAGAAGCTCTGGCCGGCGAGCATGACGAAGTGCTCGACGATGGGCCCGAGAGCCAGGGCCGGGAAGAACTGCAACCCGCCCAGGATCATGATGACGCCGATGAGCAGGCCGACGAATAGCGGCCTGTCGGTCGGGAATGTGCCGGCCGATGGAGCGACGCGTGGCTTGGCGACGAGCGAGCCCGCAATGGCCAGCACTGGCACGAGATACGCAAAGCGTCCTAGCAGCATGGCGATGCCGAGTGTCGTGTTGTACCAGGGCGTATTGGCGGTGAGGCCACCAAAAGCCGAGCCGTTGTTGGCTGCTGCAGATGTGTAGGCGTAGAGGATTTCGCTAAGCCCGTGCGGACCGGGCGTCAGGATGGAGCTGGTGCCGAAGTCGGCTACGACCGAGATGGCGGTGAAACCCAGGATCACCAGCGGCAGGATGAGGACGGCCAGCATGGCGAACTTCATCTCGCGCGCTTCGACCTTCTTGCCCAGGAATTCCGGCGTGCGTCCGACCATCAGGCCGGCAACGAACACTGCCAGGATTGCGAAGACCAGCAGTGCGTAGAGCCCCGAGCCGACACCGCCGGGCAGAACTTCGCCAAGCTGCATCAGGAACATCGGCACGAGGCCGCCCAAAGGCGTCAGCGAGCCGTGCATGGCGTTGACGCCACCATTGGACAGACCGGTCGCAACGGCAGCATAGAGCGCTGACATGGCTTGGCCGAAACGAACTTCCTTGCCTTCGAAATTGCCGAGCGATGGATCGACACCGACGGCGGTCAGCAGCGGATTGCCGAATGTCTCGGCCCAGTAGATGGCGCCGGTAGCGATCACCAGCATGATGACGGTGACCGAGATCAGCGCCCAACCCTGGCGGCGATTGCCGACCATTTGGCCAAAGGTGTAAACCAGCGCTGCCGAGATGGCGAGCATGGCAATAATGTTGAGGTAGTTGCTAAACGCCGTCGGATTTTCAAACGGATGCGCGGCATTGACGTTGAAAAAGCCACCGCCATTGGTGCCGAGCTGCTTGATGGCTTCCTGGCTGGCGACCGGTCCGGTTGAAATAGTCTGCTGCACGCCCTCAATCGTGGTCGCCACAAAATTGGCGTCGAGGTTCTGCGGCACGCCCATGGCGACGAAAACCAATGCGACCACGATGGCCAGCGGCAGCAACACATAGAGTGTGGCACGAGTCAGATCGACCCAGAAGTTGCCCAGCTCATTGACGCCGGAGCGGACGAAAGCTCGGGTGAGCGCGATGGCCACAGCAATACCCGTGGCAGCCGAGACGAAGTTCTGCACGGTGAGGCCCAGCATCTGGCTGAGATGGCTCATCGTGGTCTCGCCGCCATAGCTCTGCCAGTTGGTATTGGACACAAAGCTTGCAGCGGTGTTGAACGCCAGGTCAGGCGCAAGCCCGGCGAAGCCCTGCGGATTGAGCGGCAGGAAGTTTTGCAGACGCAGCATGGCGTACAGCACGACGAAGCCGGCGAGGCTGAATGCCAGAACGCCCATCGTGTAGCCGACCCAGGTTTGCTCCTTGTCGGTGCGAACGCCCGCAAGCGCGTAAAAACCGCGCTCGACGGGGCCGAGGACGGGTGAAAGGAAAGTGCGTTCGCCGGAGAAAACCTTGGCCATATAAAGACCGAGAGGTTTCGCCAGCACGAGGACCACGATCAGCACGAAGGCGATCTGCATCCAGCCGGAAAATGACATGATGGCTCCGAAGTCAGAAGCGTTCAGGCGCCAGCAACGTCACCACGAGGTAAACGGCTAGTGCGAGGGCGATGATGAAAGAAATGATGAGCATGATGGTGCTCACAGCCGATTGAGCGCAGCGGCATAGATCGCCATTGCGATCAATATGCCGGCGCCGAGAGCGATGAATGCGAGATCGAGCATGACGAGCCTCTTGATGTAAGGCTCATGCAGTGGACCTTATGCCCGTCAAATTGCCATATGGAATGGCGGTTTGCGGCGTAAGGATTTTATAAGGGTGGCGAGGGTTTCCTAGCAAAGCTGGGCTTAAGGCGCAGGACTCACGCGCACTTCCCGGGCCGCCGTCGAACAGACGCCGCGGGCACTGGCAGGGCATGACGACTAGACTTCTAGCCTTGGACGAAAGCGCGGTTTAGTCTGAGGCGAGTTCAGGGATTTGCCGCATGACCGCCTCGCTTTACCCCGCCGGGTTCTACGAAAACCGCCGCGCCCACACCGCCCATGCCGCGCGCCGGTTGCTGTCGGCATTGCCGCTGGGGCTCAAGCGCACCAGCGTCGCTGATATCGGGTGCGGCACCGGCACATGGCTGGCCGCAGCGCTGGCCGATGGCGCCGTGACGGCGTTCGGCATCGAGGGTGACTGGGTGACGCCGGAGATGCTCGACGATGGGCGCATCGTGTTTGCAGCACAGGACCTCGAGCAGCGCTTCAGCGGCCCGCGGGTCGATCTCGCGCTGTCGCTGGAAGTCGCCGAACACCTGTCGTCCGAGCGGGCGGTGAGCTTTGTCGCCGACCTCGTTGCATTGGCGCCTGCCGTGCTGTTCAGCGCCGCCATCCCCGGCCAGGGCGGCGTCGGGCACCGCAACGAGCAATGGCAAAGCTGGTGGGCGGCGCTGTTCGCTACGCATGGATACCTAGCCTATGACGTGGTGCGCCCTGCTATCTGGAGCGACGAGGACATCCCCGCTTGGTATCGCCAGAACGCAGTGCTGTACTTGGACGCGACTACTGGGGTGGGACTGACGCCTACCGCGCCGGCGCTGCTCGATCGGGTTAATCCGGCGTTCTGGAACCGCGCCAATCGCGAGCTGCACTATGCCAACGCGCTGCCGGAGTCAGAAGTGCTGCGGCAGCAGGCTGAGGCGGCACAACAGCAGTAGTCAGCGAGCCGCCCAGAGCAGGCCCCGCCGCAGGATTTCGCGTACCGGTCCGCCTGCCAGCTCATCCGCCGTGTGCCCGAGCGATGAGTAAAACACCCGGCCTTGATCATGCATGGTCGTGAACACCACCGGCATCACCACCTGCTTGCGCCAGGGATGAAACTCCCCCGAAAACGTCGTCGTCGCCAGCACATCCACTGCCGGATCATAGTTCAGGTAATACTGCTCGGAGGTATGCTCGAAGCTGTCGATCCCCGCCAGCAGCGGATGATCGCCCACATCCACGCGATAGGTGATGATATTGCCGGGGTGCTGCACCCAGTAACAGCTCGCCGCATAACGAAACGGCACCGAGCTGCGAAAGCTCGTCGCCAGCCCCATGTGGTAGCCAGCCAGTCCAGTCCCCGCCCGGATTGCCGCGATCAGCCGATCCATCTGGTCCGGCGCCAGCGTGCCGTCGGTGATCACCGGTACGACGAGGTTATTGCTGCCGACATCCTCGGCACCTAGCGCGTCATAGTCGGGTGTCACGGTGACCGCAAAACCCTCTGCCTCGAGCAGCTCGCGCACCACATGCGCGCCGCGCTCGGGCGTGTGCAATTCCATGCCGCCCCAGACCACCAGCGCCTTTTTCATAGCCCCAATCCCACTGCACGCGTCCTGTGCACGCCCTTCGGCACAAACGCAAACCTGTCGACGATGCCCAGCAGGTCTGCCGCGAGATGGATTACCGACAACCACATTTCGGTGCCTTGCAGGCTCGGAACCTGGCCATCGGCGAAGGCGAAGCCCTGCCCCGGCATCCAGCGCGCCTCGGCTTGGGAGATGATGGTCCGGGCAATCGTCTCGGCCTCGGGGCGGCGGTAATCGGTTTGCTTGAGGCAGAGCATCAGGGGGTGAATGGTGTCGAGCAGGTTGCAGGCGGTGTAGGTCGAGCCGGAGAAGCCGCCGTAGTTGCGATAGTTGAGCAGCACGGAATCTATCGCACGCTCGGCATTAGGGACCGGCAGGCCGAACTGGGCATAGGTGCCGCGGGTTAGCCGGTAAAAGCCGTTGACCGGCTGTAGCAGGCCTTCGTCTGCTGTCGGCGAGC
>JAQGKG010000191.1 GCA_028290245.1 Devosia sp.
CAGGTCGGCGGCAATGCCGGCACGGCTATCGGGCCATTGGCAGCAGCGCTAATCGTCTTGCCACAGGTCCAGGGCAGCACAGTGTGGTTCGGGCTGGTTGCCGTGGTGGGCGTGTTGCTACTGACCTATGTCGGGCGCTGGTATGCGGCCCATCAGCGCGATGCCGCCAGCAAGCCCAAGGTGGCGGTGGCCAAGCCGGCTATTTCAAGCCAGCGGTTGATCGTGGCTTTTGCGGTGATCGGGGCGCTGTTGCTCAGCAAATACGTCTATATCGACATGTTCAAGAACTACTACACGTTCTATCTGATCGAGAAGTTCGGGCTGCCGGTGCAGCAGGCGCAATACCTGCTGTTTGCCTTCCTCGGCGCCATCGCCGTGGGCACGTTCTTCGGCGGGCCGCTGGGTGACCGGTTTGGCCGCCTGGCGGTGATCTGGGGATCGATCGTGGGCGCCCTGCCCTTCACGCTGATGATTCCCTACGCCGATCTCAACGGCGCCGTGGTCCTGAGCATCATCGTAGGCCTGATATTGTCGTCGGCTTTCTCGGCCATCGTGGTCTATGCGCAGGAACTGGTGCCGGGCAAAGTGGGCCTCGTATCCGGCTTCGTGTTCGGCTTTGCCTTTGGCATCGGCGCCATTGGAGCGGCGGTGCTGGGGGCGCTGGCCGACAATATCGGCATGACGCAGGTATTTGCCATCGGAGCCTTTTTGCCCGTATTGGGTTTCCTCACCATCTTCCTGCCCAGAACGGCAGAACTGCACAGCAAGGATCCGGCATGAGCAACGGCATGGATATCGACGGCGAAAGCCAGATCACCCTCACCCGCACGATCGACGCCAATATCAGCGACGTGTTTTCGGCCTGGACCGACCCGGCGCTGATCGAGCAGTGGCAGGCCGACGAGGCCGAGCTCGATGCGTTCGAGGGTGGCGAATACAAGTTCACCACCTTTGGCGATGAGGAAGACCCGGAAGACCACACGGTCAGCGGTGAAATCCTGCAGTTCGTCGAGGACGAAAAGCTAGTGATGAGCTGGGTCTACAAGGATGGCGAGGACGAGGATGCCGAAGAGCTGATCTTTGTGCTCGAAATCGGCTTCAAGGCACTCGGCGACGAGCAGACCAGCGTGACGGTTACCGAACGTGGCCTCGCGCACTCCGACGCAGAATCGCGCATTTTCTCCATCGAAGCCTGGAGCGCTGCGTTGGAACATCTGGCCGAAGTCCTCGAATGATCTGAACCATTTGCCGTCTCCGAGCGTATCGCTCGTGGAGACTTCGGCATATGGCGAAAACCAATCTGGTCTGGCTGCGCAACGACCTGCGAATAGCCGACAATCCCGCACTGCGCGCCGCTCATCTGGGCGGCGCTTTCGTAACTGCCCTCTATGTGCATGAGACGACCAAGGGAGTGCGTCCACCCGGCGCGGCTGGGCGCTGGTGGTTGCATCAAAGCCTCGGCCTGCTCGGTAAGGACTTGGCCGAACGCGGCGTAAAGCTGGTAGTGCGCTCGGGCGACGCTGAAAGCGTCGTGGCGGACGTTGCCAAAGAACTGGATGCGGCCGAGGTGTTCTGGAACCGACGCTATGCGCCGGCCGAGCGGGCGGCAGATACTGCGATCAAGGACGACCTGCATGGGCAGGGTTTTAAGGCGCATTCTTGCCCCGGCAATGTGCTGGTCGAGCCTTGGGATATCACGACGAAACAGGGCAAGCCCTATTCGGTATACACGCCGTTCTGGAACACGCTGAAGGCAATGCCGATAGCGCAGCCTCAACAGCGGCCCGACGCTGGCGAGCCCATGACGTACTCAGAGGTGGATGCGGATTACCGCGAGCCAAAGTGGGCCGGCAAACTCGGACAGCACTGGAAAATCGGCGAGGCTGCCGCGGCGCAGGAGGTGTCGGACTTTCTCGACGAGCGGCTGGACGACTATGCCGAAGGCCGCGACTTTCCGCGCAAAGATGTGACGTCGCGACTGTCGCCGCATTTGCGCTTTGGCGAGATCAGCCCGAGGCAGGTTTGGTATGCGGCGCGAGCCGTGGCCCATGCCGATCACACCAAGCAGGCGGCGGCCGATAAATTCCTGTCCGAACTGGCGTGGCGCGACTTCAACTATCACCAATTGTACTACCGCGAGGACATCGCCACTGTGCCGATGCAGGGCAAATATGCGGGCATGGAGTGGCGACAGTCGGAGGGTGACCTCAAGGCCTGGCAGACTGGCCGGACCGGTCTGCCCATCGTCGATGCGGGCATGCGCGAGATGTGGGAGACCGGTTATATGCAAAACCGGGTGCGTTTGCTGACGGCGTCGCTGCTGACCAAGAACCTGCTAGTTGACTGGCGCAAGGGCGAGCAGTGGTTTTGGGATTGCCTCGTCGATAGCGACGTCGCCAACAATCCGGGCAACTGGCAGTGGGTGGCCGGCAGCGGGCTGGATGCCTCGCCGTATTTTCGCATTTTCAATCCGGTGGTGCAGGGCGAGCGCTTCGATAGTGGTGGCGATTATGTTCGGCGCTGGGTGCCCGAACTAGCGAACATGCCAGACCAGTGGATCCATGAGCCGAGTGCTGCCCCCAGGGATGTGCTGCAGCAGGCGGGCGTGCGGATCGGGGACACCTATCCGGCGCCGATCGTCGACCTCAAACAAAGCCGGGTGCGCGCGCTGGAGGCTGCGGGACGGCTCTGAGGTTGGAATGATATTTCGCGGCAACGTGCAGGCCGCACTGGCGTTGCGTCGGGTAGCGGCTAGGCGAAAACGCTTGCCAGAAAGCGGGTTGAGGCTTGTCGCCCACACCTCCGAGACCTAACATAAGTCCTTAGAAAAACTCACAGATCGAGCCATGGCCAATCATCAAGATCTCATCAGCGCAATCGGCAACACCCCGCTGATCCGCCTGAACCGTGTGTCCCAGCTGACGGGATGCGACATCTGGGGCAAGGCCGAATTTCTTAATCCGGGCCAGTCGGTCAAGGATCGCGCGGCCCTATTTATCATCCATGATGCGGTGAAATCTGGCGCGTTGAAGCCGGGCGGCACTATTGTTGAAGGCACAGCCGGCAATACCGGCATCGGGCTGACACTGGTGGCTAATTCGCTGGGCTTCAAGTCGGTTATCGTTATTCCCGAGACACAGAGCCAGGAAAAAAAGGACGCGTTGCGCCTTTACGGTGCCGAGCTGATCGAGGTGCCGGCCAAGCCCTATAAGAACCCCAATAACTACATCAAGATTTCCCAGCGTCTCGCCGAGAAACTCGGTCGCGAGCTTCCGGAAGGCGCAATCTGGGCAAACCAGTTCGACAATGTTTCGAACAGGCGCGCCCATGTTGAAACCACTGGCCCCGAAATTTGGCACCAGACCAATGGTCGCATCGATGGTTTCATCTGCGCTGTCGGCTCCGGCGGCACTCTGGCAGGCGTGGCCGAAGCTTTGCGGTCTCGCAATCCCGACGTCAAAATCGGCCTCGCTGACCCAGAGGGCGCCGCGCTCTACAATTTCTACGCCAATGGCGAGCTGAAATCCTCGGGCGACTCCATCACCGAGGGCATCGGCCAGGGCCGCATTACGGCCAATCTTGAAGGCCTGACGGTCGATCATCCCTACCAACTTTCGGATGCCGAAGCCCTGCCCTACATTTT